>NZ_JBSGXP010000041.1:0-56243 GCF_053610105.1 Kitasatospora sp. NPDC054939
CACCGAACTCCTGCGGCTGTTGCAGGTCGAACACGACGAGACCGCCGCACGCGCCGACTACCTGCGCGAACAGATCGACCAACTCACCGGTGAACTGGACGAGGTGGAGGCCCGCCTCGCCGAGATCGTCACCACCGGCAAGGTCATCGACGGCCTCGCCCCGCCCGACCACGAACCGGCCACTGCGGAGACCGCCACCACTTACCAGCGCATCGTGACCGCCTTCAACGAGCATCCCGGGCGGGTCTTCCGGGTCCGCGACCTGCACGAACTCCTCGGCCTGCCCACCGATGAGCCCTCGATCAACGTCACCCGCTCCCGCCTGGGACGACTCGTTCGTCAGGGACTCCTCGACCAACCCGGACCCGGCCGCTACCAGAAACGGACTTAACGTCCTCTCAGAGCCTCGAGATCCCCGACAGGGCCCCTCGCTGCTACTGTCTCTGGCTGGAAAGGAGTTCTGTGTCTGCAGACCGCGCTTCGGGCTCCGCTGGCGATTTGGTCTTCGCCGCGTCGCAGAGAGACCGTGCTCTGGACCAGCAGGTGAAGGCGAGCCGAGCGCTGCGACTTGCCCCGGGTGTCTATGCCGTCGGCGCTGACTTGCCGCCCGAGACCGTCGCGTACATCCACAGGTTCTCGCTCATCGAGCACTACTGGCCAGGCGGCGTGCTGTGCGGGCCGACCGCCATGTCGGGCGGCGAGCCGGTTGATGGGTACATGTTCGTCGCTCATGCGGGGCAAGGCCGTAAGACGGCGCTCAAGCTCCCTGGGCTCACCGTGCAGCCGACGGCCGGCCCAGGGCCGCTGGCGAGCGATGAGAGCGGCCCGGGCGGTCTGTGGACATCAGGCACGGCCCGCCGACTCCTGGAGAACGTCAGCCAGGGGAAGCGTCCCCCACGTCACCAGGCAGGTGCCGAAGAGGTGCGGCAG
Source organism: Kitasatospora sp. NPDC054939 (assembly GCF_053610105.1). NCBI lineage: Bacteria > Bacillati > Actinomycetota > Actinomycetes > Kitasatosporales > Streptomycetaceae > Kitasatospora > Kitasatospora sp. NPDC054939. The sequence goes on from NZ_JBSGXP010000041.1 coordinate 931, forward strand.
ATCATTCGCGATCTGGCCGACCAGGGCGACGAGCACGTCAGCCAGGTCTCGGCAGAGGTGGAGGCCGTCGCCGAACACTTTGACCCCGGCGTGGTCGCGCAGGTCAAAGTCATGTTGGGGTCGCCGATGGCTGACGAAGTCCCAGGGGCGTCGGCTTCCAACGGGGGCTCTGCTTCCCCATATTCCACAGGCGGTGGAGGCGTGACATTGGAGCGTCGCCTTGCCGCCGTCTACCTGAGTCATCTGCTCACCGGAACCCCGGTGGACGAGCTGGGTGCATCGCGTTCTGTGACTCGCGTCGCGTTTCAGCAGGCCCCTTCCTATGCAGTGGATGACCTTGTCGTCACTGCAGTCGATCCTGACAATCCGCAGGACAGTGCAGAGCTGCTGATTGCTGCCAGGCGCGCGCCGCTGTTGACCGCGAGCGACGAGAGCAGCCAGCAGCTGATCACGCAGGTGCTCAAGGTCACCACACAACCCACCCAACCGCCGCCGATTCGCACGGTCGCCGTCGCTGTCACGGGAAACCACAAGCCCGGCCAGCAGCTCAGTCTGCTGGCACACCATGCCCACGAACAGTCAGATCCAGACGAGTTCTTCGCTCTGATCAACGAGCCGCGCAAGTTCGATGCTGAGGTTCGCGGCCGCCTCGCCCAACTGCTCAAGCTCGTCGCGATCGGGCTGGATGCCCTGTCGCTTCCCGCGGATGAGCCGGCTTCACGCGCGGCCCTCTTTGACCTTCTGTCCCAGCTGGTCGTGATCCAACTTCGTCTGGAAGCCCCGGACGAGCACGACTGGGGCCACCTGCTGGGACAGCTAAAGCCGGCAGCCCGTGGTACCTCTCCGCAGGGGGCGGCACGTTTGCGTGACCGCCTCGAAGCCCTGGCGGCGATCTATGCCCCGGCCGCGGCCGTCATCGAAGCAAGTCAGCTGCGCCGCGATGTGCACGCTCTCCTCGAGAGCACCTACAACCGGAACGCGCCGGCTTGGAACCTGCTGGCCCAGCTCGATCAGGACTGGCGCGCCTCAATCCGGAGCCGCATCGGCGACTACGACAGCGGAGAGCAGAGCGTCCAGATTGATCGCACCGCTGATGCCGACCTGTTGCGCTCCGCGATCGACGACAACGCCCTGCTGATCCACGGGCAATCCGGCGTTGGCAAGAGCGCGTTGATCTGCGACCTCCTCCCAGTTGGTACCCATGAGCAGCAGATCCTCGGCCTCAACCTGCGCCACCTGCCGCGCACCGCAGTCGAGTTCACCGAGGCTATGACTGTTCCTCTGCAACAGGCACTGGCTGAGCTCAGCGCTCCTGAGCGGATTCTCGTCATCGACGGAGCGGACGCGGCCACCGAGTCCGACGCCCGGGAGGACATGCTGGAACATGTCCTCCGCGCCGCACACAGCGCCCAGGTCACGCCGATCGTGCTCACTAACGATGACGCGCTCCACGTGGTACGCGACATCACGCAACGCGTAGTGGGAAAGGTCCGCACGCACGAGGTGAGCGGCCTGGACGACGCGGAGATCGGCGCCGTCGCAAGGACGTTCCCGCACCTGCGCCCTCTGGTCGAATCTTCCCCCGCACGCGAGTTGCTGCGCCGCCCCGCCATCACCGACCTCCTTGTGCGCGCCGGGACCGACGGTGTGCCGCTCACCGAAGCCGACGCCATGCGCGAGATCTGGCACGGCTTGGTCCGTCGCGGAGGGCGCGACGGTCACGGCAATCCGGATGCGCGGGAACGAGTGCTGCGCCAGTTGGCTCGTCAGCAGTTGGACCGTACTGACGCGGAGACGGTACTGGACCAGCTTGACGCTGACGCGGTCGCTGGCCTGCGCCGGGACGGCCTGCTCCGGCCGGCCACGGATCAGCCCTGGCAACAGGTTCCGTCCTTTACCCATGACATTCTGCGGTCCTACGCGCTCGCTCAACTCCTACTCGTCAACGGCCGCCCAGGCGCGCGGCTCGGGACCAGCCAGGCACCGCGCTGGGCGCTTCCAGCCGCCAGACTTGCCTGCCAGGCCCTCCTGACTACGTCGGCCGATCGCTCTGACTCCCCGCTCGCGCAGCGATTCCTGCAGCTTCACGAACAGTTCCAATCGTTGGTGGAAGCAGGTTACGGCGACCGGTGGGCTGACATCCCCAGCGAAGCCCTGCTGACCGCCGGCCGCGACGGTGACGAGCTCAGCAGTGCTTGGCCGACTATCCTGGCGGCCGCCCCGGAGACGCCCTCCCGGGTTCTCCGCGTGCTCGGGCAACGTCATCAACGCGGTGGCTTGCTGGACTCCTCGATCGCTGAACCAGTGATCCAGTGTTTGCTCGACCACCGTGTTGCCCCTGCGACAGCAGCCACCACACAAGAGATCATCCGTGACTGGCAAGTGGCACTGGTTTTCTCGCGTACACCTGGCGGCCACCCGCTGCGCAGGCGCCTGCGAGAGCAGCTTGTCCAGCACTGCCGGGCCGCGTTCGCAGCTCTGGAGGAGGAGCAACAACGTTCGCGTCAGCAAGCCAGCGCGAACGACCCAGAGAAGGACAGCCTCGCGGCGGCAGCCAGGCTGATGGCTGCGCCGGACATGCTTCGCCTCGAGCGCACTCGAGAGAAGCGGCAGCATCTGCCGAACGAGTACACCGATGAAGCCATGCTTGAGCGGTTGGCCCTCCTGGGACCGGATCTCGACGACGAGACGGAGGAGATTCTGCGCCTCGTCGCCGAGTACGGCCCGCATGATCTCGCCCCTGCGGTGGAAAAGCCTTTCACGGGTCATGCGCTTGCTCAGTACAGCCCCGAGCTCCTGCGAACCCTGATCGAGGCGTACTACATCGACACAGAGAGTCCGCCATTTTTCAGCGCTGGCTCCGATGAAGGCATCAGGGAACACCTATGGGGTGGCCTCGGCACTCCGCTCGCGGCCTCCTACCGGGGCCCATTCCTCGCGTTGCTCCGCACCGACTTTCGCCGGGGCGTCGCCGTCATCAACACCGTCTTGAACGCTGCGGCCAAGGCGCGCGTTGCCCACATGACCCGGCCTACCTGGCACACACATGGGCAGCAAGCGGACCCTCGGGATTTTGAGTCGATCTTCGTCCTTGACGGAGCGGAGCGATGCTTCATCGGCGACGAGCAGGTCTGGGTGTGGTACCGCGGGACAGGAGTCGGACCCTACCCGTGCATGAGCGCCCTTCAGGCCCTGGAGCTGGTCTGCGACGAGCTCATTGCGCTCGGCATTCAGCCCAGCCAGTTGGTGCCGGTCATGCTAGCGGGCGCTGAGAGCCTGGCCATGATCGGCCTCATCGTCGGCTTCCTGGTCCGCCACGTCGACACCGCTGGAACCCTCCTCGACTCCTTCCTCGCGGAGCCGCAGGTGTGGCACCTGGAGTTCTGGCGCCACATGTCCGAATCGAGCGGGCTGGCCGCCCGTACACCCGGCATCGCCAACGTCGAGCGGCGGAGCTGGACGCTACGCGAGGCCACCATGGTCATGGTCCTGTCAGCAGACGAGGGGCGACGCCAACAGCTGCTGGCGATTGGCAACCAACTCGTGGAGCGTGCCCAGGAAGCGATTGGCTCGGACGCTGCTTCGGTGGGCACCTCGGGAGCACCCGACACGGTTGATGCTGAGACAGAGAACTTCTTGGCCACCGTGCGCGGATGGGCAGCGACGTTTGACGCGAGCCGGTACCGCAGTGAGCAGCAGGCCGACGGGTCGGTACAGATCGAACTGACCCCGCCTGACGATGTGGTCTCGGTCTTGCAATCCCAGAACGATGACCTCGCTCGTGGCAGTCGCGCGACAGCCCTCGTAGCCCGCTACGGGGACCGCCGCAAGGCGCTGGCTGATGACAGCACTCCAACCGACTTCCTCCGGGATCTACGCGAGGCCCGCGACCTGCACGCGAACCCTCCCCAGAGCATTCCAACTGGGCCCCTCGAGGCTCCCGCAGCGGTCGCCTGCCACGCCCTGCACACCGCGCTGGTCAGGGCTGAGCCCGTGGTTGAGGGTGACCTGCTCTGGTCGGCGAACGTCCTCCTTGAGGTAGCCGAACGGCCACGCTCACAGGAACAGCCGGACGACGACGTCTCGCTGATCACCTGGGGAGCAGATCGCAGTGCAGCACGCGGACTCCCGCTGCTGCTCCTGCCACAGGCAGCCGTCGTGCGTCGGGCCGCCGGCCTTGAGGACCAGCAGGGCCGACAGCGCCTGCGCGACGCCCTTCAACAACTCGCTACAGCCCCGGCACATGAAAGCCGGCTCTACTATGCCGGAGCCTTGGACCCGGTATGGGCAGCACCCTGTGCCCTGGACTCCGCAGAGGTATGCCACCATCGTGTCGCCCTCGGCCTGGTTGAGGACTGCGTTCGTGCTGCCACCCACGGTTCGTGGAACGTCGAGGAGCAGTCCTACGAGCGTCTCCGTCTGGAGGGCCCTGTCGCGGATGCCCTTCCCAGTATCCCCGGGGACAAGATCATCGTGAGGGTGTTGAGCCCTGGAATCCGGGCGGCAGCGCCTGCCGCGGTAAGTGGTTGCTGCAGTGCCGAGGCGGCCCGGTTGCTGGCGGCGCTGCTTGATGCGCACCGGCGCGGTCTGATCTCGCACGAGCACCTCTACCACCGCAGCCAGGATGACGCGCTGGTAGCCGCACGTGCCCTGCTCACGGTGTCCGACGCCAGCGCCATGAGCCAACACCTGGCAGCCTATGGCACACGCATGGACCCTCTCGCGGGGTTCCTCAGAGCGGTGGCCGCAGCAGCGGAAGAGACAACCACTCTGGCCGATGCAGCAAGCCGTGCCTGGCCTCGCGTCATGGACACGGTGCTGGGCATCTTGGATGCCGCCGACAAGCCCGACATGAGAGACCGCTACACGGTGTATGCCACGGCAGCGCTCGTTCCCAGCGTGGCCTACGACTTCGGATACCTCTACCGAGAGGTATCGGGCGAGCCCAGATCATGGACGGACCTCAGTGCGTGGACTGTTCAGATCGGGCGTTGGCTTACGCACGCGAGCGGCCACCCCGACTGCGTCAATGCGCTCGTCAGTGCCGTCCGTACTCTGCCCATGCCTGAGCAGGTCGTGGTTGGACTGCCGTGGATGGAAGCTCTGATCGTGAGCGCGCCTGATCGAATCGCCAACCGCTCATGGGGACTTGCCGACTGGCTGCGAGAAGTCCGCAGCCACGTCCACGGAAACGCTCCGAGTAGCTGGCAGCGAATCGTTGACGCCCTGACCGTGGCGGGCGACGAGACCATGTCGGACTTGGCAGACTGAAGCGCCGACATCAGTGTCATCGGCGTCGGCTTGCAGGGTCGTGATCTCTCCGCAGATCCGGCCACCGGCCAGGAACAGGGAGAGCACGTACGGAAGCCGGAGATCGCACTGTGCGCCGGATGAAGGGGCGAGGAACGGTATCCAACGATGTCGCTGTCCACGCGACGTTGAACGACGGCGGTCCCCTGCCGGGCGCTCTGCGTGACCGGTTTGGGACGGCATCTTGTGTACGGCGCCAGCTGGCGCAGTGGCGCGTGGACTGTCGTCGCTACCGGTAGGCGTATGAGCTGCGCGCGTAGTTCGGCGCGAGCCGGGGCCAAGTGAATCGTATGGCGCGGATACCCAGGTGGATGCTCCGCCATCCATGGCCGGTGCACGCTCGGGCGGCGATTGGACAGCGTCGTGCGTGGGGGCTTGAGGCTGTGGTCGTGTCGGTGCCCCGGAATACGCTAGGCGGCCATGGACTGGCTGGAGCGGGTGGCGAAGCTGAGACGGTGGACGAACAACGATGTTCGGGCGCCGCACAAACCGTTGTTGCTGCTGTACGCGCTGGGCAGCTTCCCGCGAGATGCCGACGGTGAACTGAGGTACAGCGCGGTCGAGGAGGAGCTGAAGCGGCTGCTCGAGGAGTACGGGCCGTCCCATCCGACCACCCCCGCCTACCCTTTCCACCATCTGGTCAGTGACGGCGTGTGGGAGGTCAGGACGGAGCAGGGGCTCGGGAGCCCTGGAAGCGGAGTGCGGGTCCTGCGCTCCAGCGGCGCGACCGGGAGGCTCGCGCCCGAGTTGCGGACGGCGCTGAGGAAGGAGCCGGCGCTCCTGGGCCGGCTGACACGGGTGCTCCTGGACTTCCACTTCCCGCCGTCGCTGCACAACGACCTGTGTGAGGCCGTCGGACTCGACTTGGACCTGGTCGAGACCGAGGGCGTGCCCGGAGGCATCCCGGGTGGGAGAGAGCGGGCGGCGCGACGGCCGCGGGACCGGCGAATGCGTGAACTCGTCCTGACTGCCTATGAGTTCCAGTGCGCCTTCTGCGGCTACGACGGGATGCTGGGTGCGAGCACGGTCGGTCTGGAAGCAGCTCATGTGCGGTGGTGGTCCTATGACGGGCCGGACGAGGTCGACAACGGCCTGTGCCTGTGCTCCTTGCACCACAAGCTCTTCGACAAGGGCGTCCTGGGGCTGGGGGAGGGGCACCGCATACTTGTCTCACGGCGCTTCGTCGGACGCAGCGAGGCCAGCAGGCAGCATGTGCTCGCCTTGGCCGGACGGCCGGTCATCGGCCCGCAGGCAGGGATTCCACCGGTCGCGGGCCGACACCGGAAGTGGCATGTCGAACAGGTCTTCCGAGGCGAGCCCAGAGAATCCCCGAACCCGGTGTCCACCATCTGACAGAGGCTGTTCGATCGCTGATCCAGCAGCGTGATGACCACGTGCCGTCCGGCTTCGTTCCGCACGGCCGGGAACAGGCCCTGCGGAACGGACGGCACCGGTGCCTTGCGCGGAGTCAGTGGGTGGACGTCAGCCGCGGCGGCCGTGCCCCACTTCGATCCGTCCCGCCCGCTGCCCGGTGACCAGATCACGCAACTTGGCGCGTGTCTCCGGGTCCGTCGAGTACACGACCGTGCCGATCATTCCACGGGTCAGCAGCACCTTGTAGGTGTTGCGGATCAGGCGGTCGATGTCGGCGTCGGTGGTGGACTTGCGGAAGACGGGGTCCTTGGAGGCCGTCCGGTCGGTGGTCCAGTGGTCGGTGCGCCAGACGAGGTCCGGCCCGATGATGACGCCGCTCCAGTCGTACTCGAAGCCCTGGGCGGTGTACACGCAGCCGACCTGGCCGAAGCCGGCCGGGTCGGTGGCCCACAGCGCGGCCGGCGGGGCGCCGGCGATCGACCGGTCGCCGTAGACGTTCCACGGGCGGGCCCAGTCACCGATGTGCACGTCGAGGGGGAGCGGATCACCCGGGGCGACCTTCGTGGTCCACTTCCAGCAGTACCCGGCCGACATACGGGCGCCGTACCCCTCCGCGCGCCGCGCGTCGAGGAATGCCTCCAGCTCCTGGGGACTGTCGACCACCTCCAGGGCGACCTTGCCGTCGGGCTCCCAGCCGACCGGGCCGCCGGGCTCGAGGCCCAGGAGGCGCACCACCCAGTGCAGGTAGGCGTCGCTGCCTCCGCAGCGGAACTGGCTGTCCAACTCGACCACCTGGCACTCCAGGCCCTTCACCGCCGCGGCAGCCCGGATCTGGGCCACGGTGCCCATCTCGCCCGGCCGGACGACCTGGTGCTCGTCCAGCAGGAACACGGGCACCCGGGCGGCGTCGATCAGCTCCTCGATCTGGGGCTTGCCGGTGCGCTGGGCGGCCCGGGTGTAGCGGTTCGCCGACGTCTCCCGGATCCGGTGTGCCTCGTCGCAGATCAGCACGTCCAGCCCGTTGCGCTCGGCGGTCATGAAGCTGTTGAAGTACTTGAACAGCTCCTGCACCTGACGCTTCCGTGCACCGGCCATCCGACGCATCGTGGTGGTGAACGAGCTGGACCCGGTCGCGTGAAGGGCAGTGACGCCACGCCGGTACAGATCGCCGAGGAGGGACAGCGCGATCACGCTCTTCCCGGTCCCCGGGCCGCCCGTGATGACGACAACCTGCTTGTGGTCGGACTGCTGTGCCTGACGGACCGCGCGCAGCACCAGCTCGTAGGCAACTCGCTGCTCGTCCAGCAGGACGAACTGCTCGCGCTCGCGGACCTCTTCGGCGGCCACCGCCATCAACTGCTTGGACGGGGCCACCTTGCCCGCGAGCAGCTGGTCTGCCGCCTCCGCGCCGGAGACCGGCTTCAGCTTCGAGCGGAGGTACTGGACGAATTCCCCGCGGCGCTCGGCGGTGAAGAGCCGGCCGCGCTCGTCCTGCGGCACCTCATAGAGGCCCTGGACGCCGAACTCCGTCGCGTTGTGGAGGAAGGCCACTCCGGACAGCCGCTCGGGATGGGCGGCGAGTGCGCCGTTGAAGGAGGTGAGGTAGTCGCAGTAGCCACGGACCTGCTCGATGGGATTCAGCACGGGCCGGGTGTAGGCGTCGACGCGGCAGAGCAGGGGCTCGCCGTCCTCCGGGAGCGCACTGCTCCACTGCTTGAGCTCGACCACCACGTACGACGGTTCGCCCGTGCTCGGGTGGACGCCGGCGAGTATGACGTCAGCCCGCTTGCTGTTCAGCGGAAGCGAGTACTCGAGGAGCACCTCCACCATGCCCAGCCCGGCGTCCAGGAGAGCATTGGTCAGAGCCGGGATGCTCCGCTCCCAGGAGCGCACCTCGGACGGGCTGGGCTTGTGCCCGTGCTTGTGGACGAACTGGTCGATGAGGCGCACGAACAGTGATCCGGCCAGGCTCTCGGCGGCGACCGCGGACACGGAGTCGCGGAACAACAAGGAATGCTCCCAGGCAGCACGAAGTGACTCGTGCGGGTGGGGGCATGTCCCTGGAGGGAAGCCCGGCGGGCCGCGCTGATGACAGAGCCAAACCTACAACGGAGAGTCTGAGCTCGTGCCCGAACACCTGAGCCTCCACCAACGCATGGCGGACCGGGAATGGGCGACGGGGACGGCTTGCGTGGCCAGCAGAGCCCCGGAGCGGCCCCGCCTGGACGGGGCTACTCCGATGGATTGGGTCACGACAGCTGCGACGGAGCCGGGGGGCTGGAGCGGGAAGAACCGGAGACATGCCGGGGACCACGCGTCGATCACCATCGCCTCTGAGGCATCTTTTGGTGAACGAACAGCGCGGGCTGCTGGGGGTCAAGGGGTCGCAGGTTCAAATCCTGTCGTCCCGACCAGCGTTTACGCAGGTCGGAGGCCGTTCCTATCGAAATGATAGGAACGGCTTTTTCGTTCGGTGGTCGCAATGTGGTCGTGAACGCTCGTTCACACCGCCTCGCTGAGCACGTTTCCGCAGGCCCGGCCCCTGCGACCCGGCCGTGACCGGGCATTTGTTCATCCGTCCGGTAATCCGCGTGCAGTCGATCGCGGACCGGTCGCCTCTTCGGCGTGGAAACGGGCCCGGATTCGCGGGAAATGGGCATACCGAAGGGAACCTGCGGCGTCATCTGATTCGACAGGCCGCACATTTATCGGGTGTCAGCTATGAGCCGGGAATCCCGGTTGCTTGTCGGCCCTGGTGGCCGGAGCGGCCAGGAGGGTCCGCCGAGCCGTCTGCAGCGGTGGGCCGTCAGGCCGCGTGGCTGAACAGCGGGTTCGGCAAGCCGACGTCGTGGGCGGGGGCGTTCGGGTCGTGCCGGGCGCGGGCTTCGACGAGGTGGAGCCTTGCTTCGATGGTGTTCACGGCGGCTCTGGCGACGTCCCAGGTCAGGTGGCTGTAGATGTTCGCGGTGGTCGACAGGGTGGAGTGTCGCAGGGTTTTGGAGATGACGGCCATGGAGACGTTGCCCTCCAGGGCGAGGGTGGCGGCGAGGTGGCGCAGGTCGTGGATGGTGACGTGGGGCAGCGCGGCCTGTTCGCGCAGCTCGTGGAAGCGCCGCCGCACGGCGGCCGGGTGGAGGGGCCGGCCGTCGGGGCCCTGGAAGACGTGGCCGTTGATAGTGGAGGTGCTCCGGTCCATCGCGCGCTGGAGGGCGGCGGCGACGCGCTCGGAAAGGGGCACCCAGTTGCGGCTCTTCCTGGTCTTCGGCGCGGTCAGGACGAGTTCGTTGTTGTCGACGGCGGAGAGGGTGTGGCGGATGTACATGACGCGGTCGTCGAGCCGCACGCACGGGCGCTGGAGGCCGAGTGCCTCGCCCTTGCGCAGGCCGGTGCCGATGATGACCTCGAAGAGGTCGGCGAAGGCGGGGTCGACGTTGCGGCAGTGACCCAGGAAGGCGACGGCCTGCTCCGCCGTCCAGGGGACGCGTTCGTCGGGGCGGGGCCTGCGCATGGGCAGGGGCTGGGCGGCGTTGAAGGGCAGGCGGTGGGTGCGCACGGCTGTGCCCAGGGCGCTGGAGAGCGTGGCGAGGCAGTGGTAGACGGCCTGGCGTCCGCGGCCGGCGTCGAGCTGCTCGTGCGTGTAGGCGGAGATGTGGTCGTGGGCGAGCTCCTCCAGGCGCAGCTTGCCGAAGACGGGGATCAGTTCGCAGAGCACGTAGGTGCGGTAGCGGGCGTAGGTGGTGGGCTTGAGCAGGAACTCCATGCCCTTGAGCCACTTGGTGAGGTAGGCGGCGACCGTCTCGTGCGGGTCGGCGTCGAACCCCAGTTGCCGCCCTTCGAGAAAGCGCCGCAGCGCGGTCCCGGCATGCCACTCGTCCTCGAACCCGCCGCGACGTATCGTGCGCCTGCGGCCGCTGAGGGAGGGGATGTCGACGGCGAACGTCCACGTGCCGTGCCCCTCTTCGGCCAGGCGCGGGCACCCGGCGCCGAGCTGGCGCCGGGCGGCGTCCCGGCACCCGCACCGGCGGTAGACCCGGCCCGGCCGTCCTGACGTGCGCACTTCCCCAGCCTCCTACGGCAGTTGATCTCTTGCTCGACCCGCGGAGGCTACCGGGGCACTGCCCCGGCGGTCGTCTGCGACCACCATGCGATCACCAACACCAAATCGAGGCCCTGACCTGCGGCTCACGGTGAGGACCCGCACCTGGGCATGCGCATGTGCGGACGACTGCCTCGATACCCGAGTCGGCGCTGCGGATGCCCCGGAACTTCGTTACGGTACGTAACCGCCTGCGGGTCTGGAGCTGGGGGCCATGCTGGGGTATCAGGGGGGTGCTATTTCTGGATACCCACATTCGTGATACAGGGACTGACTCCTCCGGCGAGCGTTCGGCATGGCCGTCGGACGTCTCCTGCCGTCGATGCGGCTACGTAGTGTCACTGAATGGCGGCCCAGGTGTGTCGGCCGTGGGTGTCCTGTGGGCGCCGGCCGGCCCGGGTGCAGGCGGAACTCCGGGGAATCCGTGGGCGGGTGGTGCGGCAGGCGGTCAGATCAGTCGGTCGCGGTGGGTGGCCGCGGCTTCGCGGACGAGCCGGGCGAAGTGGCTGTGGCTGAGGTCGTGCGGCTGTCCGGCGTGCTCGGCGTCGAGGAGGTCGCGGGCGGGGCGCTTGGGGTCGAGCGGGCGTGAGTCGCAGGGCGACGTCGGTGTAGTCGGCGAAGGTCTCCTCGAGGTCGTCGAGCTGTTCGCGCAGGGCGTGGGGTCGGGGCGCAGGCGGTCGGTGATGTGCATGGCGTGGTGGACGAGGCCGATGACTGTGGCGTACGGGGTGGCGCCAAGTGGCGGTCGTGGATCCGCGCGGCGGGTACGGAGACGGGGCGGGGGAGGCGAGGGACGTCGTAAGGCGGCCCTTCCGCGGCTCGCGCCGGGCAGCGCCGTGCGCCGCCCGAGCGGCAAGGCCCGGCGGCGCACGGCGTTGAAACTGTCGGGCCCGGAAGCGGGTGGTTCGGAACGGGCGGCTCAGAGGAAGCAGGGGTCGTCGAGCGCGGGGCCGCCGGCCTGCCCGGGTACCCACTGGCCGCGGGTCGCGCGCCAGGCGCGCTGCTCGTCGGAGTCGGCCGCCGCCTCGGCCAGCCGCTCGGCCTGCCGGACACCGGACAGGCTCGGCGCCGGGGTGGCCTGGTAGCCGCCGAAGCGGGCCACCGGGCTCCACAGCGGGACCACGGCCGGCAACTCCGGGGCGAGGCCTTCGTGTTCCTGGGCGCCGTACACGATGCGGCCGCCGACCACGGTGAGCACCGACTCGATGTGCGGGATGTCCGCCTCGGGGACGGTGAGGTAGTCCGCGCTGAGCACCGTGAGGTCGGCGTAACAGCCCACGCGGAGACGGCCCTTGACCTCCTCCTCCCCGGTGAGTCGGGCGCCGCCGAGGGTGTACAGCTCCAGCGCCTCCTCGCGGCTCAGCCGGCCCTCGACCGGGCGGAGCGTACGTCCGCTGACGGCCCGTCCGGAGACCAGCCAGTGCAGGGCCACCCACGGGTTGTAGGAGGAGACCCGGGTGGCGTCGGTGCCGGCGGCCACCGTCAGGCCGCGCTCCAGCATCGCCCGCACCGGCGGGGCGTCGGCGGCCGCGGCCGCGCCGTAGCGTCGGACGAACGCCTCGCCCTGGAAGGACATCCGGTTCTGCACCGAGACGGCGCCGCCGAGCGCCGCGATCCGGTCCAGGCTCGCGGTGGAGACCGTCTCGGCGTGGTCGAAGAGCCAGCGGTTCCCACTGGGGAACAGGCCCTCGGCGGCCAGTCGCTCGAAGACCGCCAGGTCGCGGCGGATCGTCTCGTCGTAGCTCGCGTGCAGCCGGAAGCCCCAGTCGTGCTCCATCAGCAGGCGTACCGCTTGCTCGAACCCAGCCTCGTACGGGCCGAGCTCGGGGCGCGGTTCGGAGAAGTTCTCGAAGTCGGCGGCCGCCCAGGTGAGGTTCTCCCCGGCCCCGTTGAGCCGCAGCCATTCGTCCCCGTCGCCGGGGCGGACGGTCTCCACCCAGCGCCGCAGGTCGTCCAGCTCCTGCCCGGCGGTCTGCGGGAAGAGGTGGTAGGCGATCCGGAGTGTCAGCTGGCCCTTCTTCGCCAGCTCCGTGACGGTGCCGTAGTTCTCCGGGAAGCTCTGGAAGCCGCCCGCCGCGTCGATGGCGGAGGTGAGCCCGAAGCGGTTGAGCTCGCGCAGGAAGTGCCGGGTGGAGGTGGCCTTGTCGGCCTCGTTCAGGGTCGGTGCCTTGGCCAGGGTGGAGTACAGCAGCAGGGCGCCCGGGGCGGCCAGCAGCATGCCGGTCGGCTCACCGTCGTGTGCGCGCACGATCTGCCCGCCGACGGGGTCGGGGGTGTCTCGGGTGAAGCTCGCGGCCCGCAGTGCCGCCCGGTTGAGCAGCGCCGACTGGTACAGGTGCAGCACGAACACCGGGGTGTCGGGGGCGGCGGCGTTGAGTTCGGCGAGGGTGGGAAGCCGGCGCTCGGCGAACTGGTCGGCGGACCAGCCGCCCACCACCCGCACCCACTGGCCCGGAGGGGTGCGTTCGGCCTGGGCGCGCAGCATGGCCAGTGCCTGGCGCAGCGTCGGCACGCCGTCCCAGCGCAGCTCCATGACGTAGTTGAGGCCGCCCCGGATGACGTGCAGGTGCGAGTCGTTGAGACCGGGGACGGCTCGCCGGCCGAGGGCGTCGACCACGCGGGTGCGTGGGCCGACCTGCGGCAGGACGTCGGCGTCGTCGCCGATGGCGGTGATCAGTCCGGCGCGGATCGCGACCGCGCTCGCCCGGGGGCGCAGGGGGTCGCCGGTGTAGACCTTGGCGTTGCGCACGACCAGGTCGGCGGTGTGGTCGGGGGAGGCGTCGGGGGCCGAGGGGCCGGGACGGATCCCGGCGACGGGCATGCTCGACATGCGATCTCGCTTTCGGGGAGCAGGAAGAGGGGAGCGGAGGAAAAGGCGGAGGAGGGCGCGGGGGAGCGGTCGATCACTCGCCGATGAAGTCGAGCAGCTCCTTGTTGACCTCGGTGGCGTGCGTCCAGATGAGACCGTGCGGGGCACCTTCGAGCACCACCAGGCGGGCGCCCGCGATGGCCTTCGAGAGCGGGACGGCGGTCGAGCGCAGCGGCAGGGTGCGGTCGGCGTCGCCGTGGATGATCAGGACGGGGACGTCGATCCTCGGCAGGTCCGCGCGGAAGTCGGTGAGCCAGGTCGGGACGCAGTCCGCTGTCGCCTTCGCGGAGGCCGAAACACCGATGTTCCAGCTGTACTGGACGACCTGGTCGCTCACCCGGTCGCCGCCGAGCACGTCCACGTTGTAGAAGTCGGCGAGGAATCCGGCGATGAAGGCAGGGCGGTCGGCGCGGATGGCGCCTTGGATCTCCTCGAAGACGATGCCGTCGACACCGTCCGGGTTGTCCTCGGTCTTAAGCAGGAACGGCGGCACCACGCCGAGCATCACGGCCCTGGAGATGCGCTCCGAGCCGTAGGTGCCGAGATAGCGGGTGACTTCGCCGCTGCCCATGGAGAAGCCGACGAGCACCACGTCGCGCAGGTCGAGGTGGGTGAGTACGGCGTCGAGGTCGGCCGCGAAGGTGTCGTAGTCGTAGCCGAAGGACGGCTTGTCGGAGGCGCCGAAGCCGCGGCGGTCGTAGGTGATCACGCGATGGCCGGCGGCCAGCAGCGCGGCCTCCTGCTTCTCCCAGGACGCGCCGTTGAGCGGCCAGCCGTGGATGAGCACGATGGGCCGACCGGTGCCGTGGTCCTCGTAGTACAGGTTGATGACGCTGGAGTTCTCCTCGTCGACGGGGAGGAAAGGCATGAGTGCACTCCGTGCAGGTGTGGTGCTGCCGACATCGGAGGCCGGCACGGTGGGGACGCGGTACGGACGAATCTAGGGAGCCGGGGGGAGTCGGCTTTCCTCTGCACGCACCGGTTCTGGCCCGTCCGGGCAGTTCCGGATCAGACGCCGGCCGGTCGTTCTCCCGGCCGGACCGGGCGGGGCGGGGCTGCGCCAGTACGGGGGCGGGAGCAGCTGGGGGCGTGGCGGGGCAGCGGCTGTGCGAACGCGGATGGTCAGCGTTTCGGCGCGAGCCCGGGCGGTCCTTGAAGCCTAGGAATCCGCATTCCTGATACCGCTGGAAAGGATCTCCGCCAGAACCCTGTCGAGCTCGGCCTGCGCCTTGTCCTCCCATCGCTCCTCGGCGCACTGCGTCCTGGCCACCACGTCGCGCACATGGGCCGACGCCATCCTGACGACGCACCAGGACTGCCCCGAGATGAGCTCGACGTCCGTCTCGTCCTCGCCGTGGGGCCGGACGCGCACGTCTCCCTCGCCCGTCGGCAGGATGAGCCCGGTGGCGAGCAGATCCCGGCCGAATACCCAGGTCGCGGCCGGTGGATCGTCCTCGGCTGCGAAGAGGTCCATTCGGACTGCCAGTGCATCGTCCGGCGAATGCCTCATGCGCAAGGTCATTTCATGCCATTCACACGCTGCTGTCATCAGTCTCGCGCTGATCGTCTTTTCGAGGGGGAGCTGCATTGCGGTTCCTTTCGCCTTCATTGAAATTACCGGTGTTCCGGATGTCATCGAGCCGTTCCACGCACGCGTTCTTGACCTCTGGTGCACGCGATTCGAAAAGCAACGTGGCGCGGACGAACCGGGATTCGTACGCGCCACTCGGTGCGTTCCGGTCAGCTCGTCGCCCGCACGGCGTCCCGGATCAGATCGGCGACCTGCTTGGGCTCCGACAGGGCGACGGCGTGGGAGGCGTCCGGGAGCTCGACGACGACGGACCCGGCCCGCTCGGCGCCGAAGCGCTGGACCTCCGGGTTGATCGCGCGGTCGGCTCCGGCCACCAGGGCCCAGGACGGCTTCAGCTGCCAGGCGGCGGCGGATGCCGTCTCGGTGAAGGCCGCAGTGGCGACCGGGCGTTGGGCCGCTGCCAGGACCCCGGCGACCTCCTCCGCCACGTCCGCGGCGAAGACGGCGGGGAAGGCCGCCTCGTCGATGGTGACCTCGACCGCGGAGTCGCCGTCGACGAGCGGGTAGGTCCACCTCTTCAGATTGCTCGTGAGCGAGGAGTCGGGGAAGCGTCTCTCGAGATCGCCGAGGCACTCGCCCTCGTGGAGCACGTACGCGGCTATGTAGACGAGTCCGACGACGTTCTCCGCGGCGCCGGCCACGGTGATCAGCGCACCACCGTAGGAGTGGCCGACTAGAAGGACGGGGCCGGCGATCTGGGAGACGACGGACGTGACGTAGGCGGCGTCGGAGGCGAGGCCGCGCAGGGGGTTCGGCGGTGCGATCACCGGGATGCCGCGGCTGCGCAGTTCCGAGATGACGCCTATCCAGGCCGCTGCGTCGCCGAAGCCGCCGTGTACGAGGACGACGGTGGGGGTGGTCATGGCGGTTCTCTTCTCGGTGTCAGGCCGCGTGCGGGGCGTCGGCGACGGCCGAGGACGCCAAGGACTGCCATTCGCTCGGGGTCATGCCGTACGCGCCCCGGAAAGTGCGGCTGAAGTGCGAGGGGCTGCTGAAGCCCCAGCGGTGCGCCACCGCCGCCACGGTGAACCGGCGGTTGGACCGGCCCAGTTCGACCCTGCAGGACTCCAGCCGACGTCGCCGCACCCACTGGCTCACCGTGATGCCCTCGTTCTGGAAGAGCTTGTGCAGGTACCGGACGGAGATGTGGTGGGCGCGTGCGATCGACTCCGGCGAGAGGTCCGGGTCCATGAGGTGCTCCTCGATGAAGCACCGGATCCGGGACAGCATCTCGCTGCCGATCGTCGGCGCCTCGGCCTCCTCGCCCTCCTCCCCGGTTCCGAGGAGTTCCATGAGCAGGACGGACAGGAGGTGGACGGCCGTACGGGCGAGCCGGTCCCCGGGCCTGGACCGGCGGAAGTCGGCCTTGTCGGCGAGCGCGGACAGGAAGTCCGACACCAGCGCCCCCAGCCCGTCGCCACCCGGCACGGGAACACCCACCACCTGGTCCAGCTCCGACTCCGTGACTCCCAGATAGCCGCGGGGCACCCGGAAGAAGATCATGCGGCAGTCGTCGCCGAACTGCAGAAGGTGGCGCCTCGCCGGGTCGCAGAAGACCAGGTCGTGCGGCTCCAGCGCCGTTCTGACGCCTTCGCGGACACTGGTCGCCGCCCCCCGGACGTGCATCCCGAGATAGAGGAAGTTGCCGTCCCCCTCGCTCGGTATGCCGGAACGAATCTCGACGAGCCATTCGGAGGCGGACACCGGCCGGAGAGCGGCTGGTCGGTGTTCCTCCTTTTCCGGCGCGCGTGACATCACTGACTGGGTCATGAGAACTCCAAGCCTACGGTTCTTTACGGTGGAGCAGCCGTTCGCGCGGCCGCCGGAACGGAAACGGAGGCGGTCTACGCTCCCAGGTCCGGTTCCTCGGCGAGGAACTTCTCCACCACCGCGTTGAAAGCCGCCGGGTTCTCGAGGAACGGGAAATGCGAATTCGCCGCCTCGGAGGTGAACACATGGATTCGGGCGCCGGGAATCTGCCGGGCGATGAAGCGCTGCGACTCGGGGTTCACATGGCTTCCCTCGCAGCCGATCACCAGGGTCGGCACATCGATCCGGGGAAGCACGTCGCGCCAGTCCTGGGCGCAGTGGTCGAACAGCAGGGGGACGCCGGCGTGGGCGGGCGTCGAGGTGATCTCCTGTGCGACGAAGGCGAGGATCTCCGGGTCCGGCTCACCCGAGAACATGCCGCGCACGAAGTCGGCGCGCACCCGGTCACCTCCGGGGGCCGCGAGCGCGGCGAGCAGTTCGAGGAGCTGCGACACGTCGAAGATGGCGCCGGACTGCTGCTGCTCCTCCCCGGTCGTCCAGGGGACGGCGGCGACGGCCGCCGGCTGGTCGACGGCGACGAGGCGCCGGATCCGTCCGGTGCCGTACTGGTCGATGAAGCTCCACCACACCGAGACGCCCATCGACCACCCCAGGGCGTCGAACCGCACCAGCCCGAGGTGGTCGACGAGTTCGAGCACATCGCGGGAGAACCGGGCGATGCGGTAGCCGTGCTTCGGCTTGTCGGACAGCCCGTGGCCCCGGAAGTCGACGGTGATCACGCGACGGCCGGGCGACAGGCTCTCGACCTGGTGGCGGAACATCGCCTGCGTCTGGCCCCAGCCGTGGAGCATGACCAGGGGGACGCCCTCGCCACCGGTGTCCCGGTAGGCGAGGCGTGTCCCGTCGGTGGTGATCAGTTCCTTCATGACCTCTTCCTTCCCTGGCCACGGGCCTGTGGTCGTGCCCGCGCCGTCTCTCACATCTTCGATCACGGCCCTTCGCCGCCACCACCGCGCGCTGTAGGAATCGGGTCGCGGATCCTTCTCGCTTTGTCGAAGCGGCGGGGACCGGTGGGGGCCGGCGGGGACCGGTGGGGGCCGGTGGGGGCCGGCCGGGATCAGGCGGCCCGGTCGTCGCCGGTGGCGAGGAGTTCCTCGATCCTGAGCCCCAGGTGCAGCGTGAGCCGGTGACCGCCGTCGTCGAGGTCGAGTCCGGTGATCTCCTGGATCTGGCGCAGGCGGTAGTAGAGCGAGGTGCGGTGGAGCCGCAGCGCCTCGGCGGTCCTGGGGATCGATCCGGCGTGTTCGAGGAAGCAGCGCAAGGTGTCCCGGAGCCGGTCGTCGCCGTGAGCCTCGTTCAGGGTGCGCAGTGGCTCGGGGACGAGGGAGGCGTTCAGTGCGTGCTCGGGGAGCTGGAGGAGCACGGCGAACTCCCCGAGCAGGTCCCAGTCGCCGATGCTTCGCAGCGAGGGGATCCGGCGCGCGGCCCGGGCCGCGACGAGGGACTGCTCGTACGACCGCCAGGCGTGCTGCAGGCCCGGGTGACGCCCGCCGACACCGATGACCGGAGCCGCCGACGGTTCCAGAAAGGTGGCGAGTTCGTCGAGGATGCGGGCCGACTGGGCGGCGACCTCGGGCGGGGTGGGAGGCCGCTCACGCACTTGGAGCAGGACCGCCCGGTCCTGGTCGACCGCGAGGACGCCGTGCGCCGAACGTGTTTGCCGGAAGCCCTCCAGAGCCCCCCACAGAGCCGCTTCGCGTTGCCGCACGGGCTCCGTGCCGCGGCGCAGCTTGACCAGGGTGACCAGGACGTGTTCGGCCTCCCCGAGCAGCCCGAGTTCCACGGCCCGCCGGCGCGCGGCGGTGCGGGTGACGACGTTGGTGTCGACGAGTTCCAGGACCAGGGTCTGCTCGTCGGTCTTCCGGGTGTCGGCGCCGAGCTGCTCGACGTACATCTGGGCGGCCATCAGGCCGGCGGCCCGCCCGATGGCTTCGGTCTCCTTCGGTTCGAGCGTCATCTCGGGCGCCACCACCATGAGCAGCCCCAGGAGGTGCCCGCGCTCGCGCAGCGGCACGACGTAACGGGGCAGGAGTCCGAGGTCGTCACGGCCCTCGATGAATCCGGGCCTGGGCCACTGGGTCACTCCTTGGGCGAGTACGTAGCGGATCGTCGCGTTGTCGGCACGGCCCTGGAGCAGCGTGCCGATGCGTACCGGGTCCTCGTCCCCGAAGTGGCGACTCGTGCAGACCACGCGGACCAGCGGATCATCGATCGCGACGGACCGGCCGAGCTGCTCCGCGAGCTCGTCGACGAGCGCCTGGAGTCCAGGGCTGCCAGGGCGGGCTCGCTGGAGCCTTGCGGTCATGCGCTGTTCCTCTCTCGACCAACTGTTCCCTGCGGAACGCTTCTTTTCCGCAGCTGTTGATCATTTTGAGGAGACGGCGATGTCCGCACATCGCATGAAGGGTCCATAGGTACGGCGTCGGCAGGGGATGCGAAGTGATCACTCTCCGCTGTCGCGTCTCTCCACCAGTCGGGCCAGCTCCGCGCGGGAGGCGATGTCGAGCTTGGTGTAGGCGCGGCGCAGGTGCGAGCCCACCGTGTGGGGCGACAGGGAGAGCTGTTCCGCCACCTGCGGGTTCGTCAGCCCCTGGGCCACGAGCCGTGCCACCCGGAGCTCGGACGCCGTCAGCTCGGGCCATTCCTTGGCAGATCCGGCCGGTGAGGGGCGTCGGCGCACTCCGGCGGCCCGCAGGCGTCGACGGACCCGCGCGACGTGCCGCTCGGCGCCTGCCTGGCTGTAGAGCACGAGCGCCTTGTCCAGGTACGGCACCGCCTCGGGCCTGCGGGTGGTCGCGAGCTTGCGTCCGACGTCCTCCAGCGCCGACGCCTGGGCGATGGGGCGTGAGCACCCCTCGTACAGCCGGACGGCGTGCATGAGGTGTGCCAGATCGTTGTCGAGCAGCCCGCGGGCGTGCGCGGCACTGGCGGCGAGGATCGTGAAGTCCGGGTTGCGCGCGGCTCGCCGCTCGGCCACCTCGACGGCCGGAGCGGCCCGCTCGGCTGCGCCGGCGCGCAGGGCCATGCGGACGAGGGCGGGAGTGTCCATCGGGTCGACCGGGCTCACCAGGGCCGGCCGTTGCTCGGCGAGCGCCGCCAGCACCTCGTGGAGTTCCGCCAGGGCCCGGTCGGGCCGGCCGTCGAAGTCCGCCAGCTGTACCAGCATCCAGGCACTGACGCTACGGGCGAGCGGTGCGCCCGTACCCCGCACGCGCCGCGCCTGCGCCGCGCACCGCTGAGCGGCTTCGCGGTCGTCGGTGTGGATCGCCACTCGCGTCAGCGTGTACAGGAGCATGAGTTCAGCGAGGTCTCCGCCGTCGAACGCACCCCTCATGTCGGCGGCGGCTTCCGCATCGGCCCGGGCTTCCGCCAGCCGCCCGGCGTCCAGGAGCGCCCGGGCGCGGTGCATGAGCCACATGCGTGCGGCCGCCGCCCGGCCCTGGTGGCGGGTGTCGTGGACCCCGGCTTCGGCGAGCGCGAGCGCCTCCGCGGTGCGGCCGGCCACGGTCAGCAGCAGGCACTGCCACAGCGCCTCCGGAATCCAGACCGAAGGGGTGATGCCCAGTCCGGCCGCCAGGGCGGCCGCCCGGCTCGCCCGGCGGAGCGCCTCGTTCCAGTCCATCCGGTAGAAGCACAGGGCCGAGTCGACCACCATCATGGTGGCCTGGGCGGTGCCGTCCTGGGCCGCATCGGTGGCCTCCCGCGCCTCGGCAGCGGTCTGCTCCGCACCCTCGGGGTCACCCGCCAGCGACAGGCCCAGGCACAACAGGGCGAGCAGCCGGGCCCGCAGTGCGGCCGGGATCCCGGGCAGTGCCGCCCCCGTACGGGCCTGGCGGACGGCCTCGGCGAAATCGAAGTGACTGGCGAGGCGCGCCATGGCGAGGCGTATTCGCGCCTCGTCGTCTGGCCCGAGATCACCGGCGGCCAGGGCCGACGTCCCCAGGTCGTGTGCCTGGGCCGGCTGCCCCATCTGCCAGAGCAGTGGGAGCGTCTCGGCGATGACCTTCGGCCGTTGCGCCGGGTCCTCCATGGTGAGTTCCAGGGCTCTGAGGCTGAGCTCCGCCGCTGCTTCGGGTGCGGTGGCCGCGAGATCGGCCGCGGCGGCACGCAGCCGTTCGACGGCCGTCCGGTCGCCGAGCCGCACGCCCACGGCCGGCGGCGTGCACGGCTCGATCGGGGACGCCGCGCGCGCCGGCGGCAGCTCGGCGGCATGCTTCCGCAGGGTTCGGCGCAGGGCGGGAGGGAGTCCGGCTTCCACAGCCTCACGGATCAGCTCGTGGCGGAACTCCAGACGGTCGTCCCTTTCGACGAGCAGACCGGAGTCGAGGGATTCCTGGATCGTGGCGATCAGCGTCGCAGGTCGTCTGCCGAGCAGCCCGGCCAGCAGCTCCACGGGGACGGGGCCTCCCACCACGGCCGCCGTTTCGACGAGTTCGCGGGCCGCGGTGGGAAGCCGGGCCAGCCGGCCCTCGACGGACGGCAGTTGCGTGAGGGAGAGGGATCCGGCCGTGAGCCGTGCTGTGCCGTTCTCGATCGTCACCAGCCCCTCGTCCCGCACCGCGTCGAGCAGTTCTTCGAGCAGCAGCGGCACCCCCTCGGCGCGGCGCGCGACACGGAGGACGCCCGGGTCGGGAACCGCGCCCAGGACGTCCTCCGCGATCCGGGCGACCGCCGGGTCACCGAGCGGCCCCAGAAGCAATTCGTGCGCCCCGGCCTGCCGAATCCTGTCCAGTGTCGTGCGGACCCGGGAAGGCACGCTCCCGTGGGGCACGGCGACCAGCCACAGGATCGGGTGCGGCGCGAGTGCGGCCGCCAGGGTGTGGAAGGTGAGGAGCGTCAGTTCGTCGCACCACTGGAGGTCGTCGAGGACGATGAGCAGCGGCCCGCTTTGAGTGGCCTCCCGCAGGCGGTCCCCCAGTTCCTGGAGCAGCCAGAACCGCTGGCCCGGCGTCGCGGCGAGGTCCCGTAGCCGGTCGGCACCCGCGAGCGGTTCCTCCCCCGCGAACAGGCCGTCCAGCAACGGGCCGAGCGGCACGAACTGTTCGTCGGGGTCGGCTCCGCCCTGGAACACCCTCGTCCCGCGCCGTTTCGCGGACGCCGACGCCTCCGCGAGCATCCGCGACCTGCCGATGCCCGCAGGGCCTTCGACGAGGACGATCCCGCCTGCCCCCCGGGCCAGGGCGTCGAGTCGCGCCTCGACGAACGCCAGTTCCTCACCCCTGCCGCGGACCGGTGTCCCCTCACCCTCGGTGTCCTCGGGGAAGGGCCATGTCGTCAATCGGTTCACACTCACTCCGCCGGACGGGGACGCACGGGACGGGGCTCGTCCAACGGGCGGTACGGCGGATCAGTATGCGGCACGGCGGCTTCGCCCGGGCAGGCGGCACCTCGGAGCGACCGGCTTCAGTCGAAGCGCAGGTCGGCGAGCTGTCGTTCGAGGGCGGTGACGTCGTCCTCGGGTTCGGCTCGGGCCGGGCGGTCGGCCATGAGCGCGGCCAGCTCGCCGCCCGCCCGGCGGATGCGGCCGGGCAGGCCGTCGGCGTACTCGTCTCCTCCGGATCCCCAGTCCGCGGACGCCGCGTACACCGCGGTGGGGACAACCGTGGCGCGCAGGTACGCGAAGAGCGGTCGCACGGCGTGCTCCAGCACGAGGGAGTGGCGAGCCGTACCACCGGTGGCCGCGACCAGGACCGGTTTGCCGGCGAGGGCGTCCGGGGCGATCACGTCGAAGAAGGACTTGAACAGGCCGCTGTAGGAGGCCGTGAACACGGGGGTGACGACGACCAGGCCGTCGGCTCCGGTCACCGCGTCGATCGCGGCGGCCAGGCGCGGTGCCGGAAAGCCGGTCACGAGATGGTTGGCGACATCGCCGGCCAGTTCGCGCAGCTCCACGACCTCGACCGACACGGCACGGCCCTGGACGGCGAGTTCGTCGCGGACCGAATCGGCCAGCCGGTCCGCGAGCAGGCGGGTGGAGGAAGGGGTGCTCAACCCCGCGGAAACGGCGACCAGCCTCACGCGGCGCCCACCTCCCGCGCGGTCGCGGCGGCCGTGACCCGCGCCGCGTGGGTGGGGGCGTCCGGCACGTCGTCCGGACGTCCGATCGCGAACTCCCGGCGCAGCACGGGCACGACCTCCTCGCCGAGGATGTCGAGCTGCTCCAGGACGGTCTTGAGGGGCAGACCCGCGTGGTCCATCAGGAAGAGCTGGCGCTGGTAGTCGCCCACGCTGTCCCGGAAGGACAGGGTCCGTTCGACGACCTGCTGGGGAGAGCCCGCGGTCAGCGGGGTCTGCTCGGTGAACTCCTCCAGCGACGGGCCGTGGCCGTAGACCGGCGCGTTGTCGAAGTAGGGACGGAACTCCCGTATCGCGTCCTGCGAGTTCTTGCGCATGAAGACCTGGCCGCCCAGCCCCACGATGGCGTCCTCCGGACGGCCGTGGCCGTGGTGGGCGTACCGGCGCCGGTACAGCTGGACCATGCGCCTGGTGTGGTCGGCGGGCCAGAAGATGTTGTTGTGGAAGAAACCGTCGCCGTAGTACGCGGCCTGTTCCGCGATCTCGGGCGACCTGATCGACCCGTGCCAGACGAACGGTGCGACGCCGTCCAGCGGCCGCGGTGTCGACGTGAAGGCCTGCAGGGGCGTGCGGAACCTGCCCTCCCAGTCCACCACGTCCTCACGCCACAACCGGCGCAGCAGCGCGTAGTTCTCCTTGGCGAGGTCGATGCCCTGGCGGATGTCCTGGCCGAACCAGGGGTACACCGGTCCGGTGTTGCCACGCCCCAGCATGAGGTCGACCCGGCCGTCGGCCAGGTGCTGGAGCATCGCGTAGTCCTCCGCGATCTTCACCGGGTCGTTGGTGGTGATCAGGGTCGTGGCGGTGGACAGGACCAGCTTCTCGGTGCGGGCGGCGATGTGGCCGAGCAGGGTGGTCGGGGACGACGGGACGAACGGGGGGTTGTGGTGCTCCCCGGTCGCGAAGACGTCCAGGCCGACCTCCTCGGCTTTGAGGGCGATGGCGACCATCGCCTTGATGCGCTCGTGTTCCGTCGGGACGCGGCCGTCGGTGGGGTCGGGTGTCACGTCCCCGACGGTGAAGATGCCGAACTGCATGGTGCTTCTGCTCTCCTGAACCTGTCTGGATGCGGTGGTCGCGGGCCTGGTAGCCGGAGGAGTCCTGATCGTCCGGCGCCGGCGCCCGCGGCGGCCGGACCTCCGGCTGCCGCGGGCGGGGGGCTCACTGCGGGTGGGCGGGCCGGAGCGGCCTCACTTCGCCAGGAACGCGAGGAGCGCGGCGTTGACCTCCTCCGCGTGGGTCCACAGCAGGCCGTGCGGGGCGCCGTCGATCTCGACGTAGTCGGCGGACGGGAGCGCCTTGTGGAAGGGACGCGCGGTGTTCTCGGCCGGGAGGATGCGGTCGGCCGTGCCGTGCAGGATCAGGGCGGGGACATCGACGGCCGGGATGTCGGCGCGGAAGTCGGTGTACCAGGTCGACGGCGCCGCCGAGGCCGCGAAGGAACCGCCGGCGGCTGCGGTGTTCCAGCTGTTGCGGACGGCCTCCTCGCTGATGCGGGTGCCCAGGTTCTCGTCGAGGTTGTAGAAGTCGTTGAAGAAGGCGGTGTAGTAGGCGTAGCGGTCGGCCTTCACCGCGGCGACGATGCCGTCGAAGAACTCCTGCGGGGCGACACCGTCCGGGTTGTCGTTGCTCTTCAGCAGGAAGGGCTCCAGCGAGGCGAGGAAGGCGACCTTGGCGACGCGGGCGGTGCCGTACGCGGAGACGTAGCGGGCGACCTCGCCGGTGCCCATGGAGAAGCCCACGAGGACGGCGTCGTTCAGGTCGAGGGTCTCCATCACGGTGTTCAGGTCGGCCGCGAAGGTGTCGTAGTCGTAGCCGGTCGTCGGCTGGGAGGACCGGCCGAAGCCGCGGCGGTCGTAGGTGATGACGCGGTAGCCGGCGTCGAGGAGCGCGGCGCTCTGGCGCTCCCAGGAGTGGCCGTCGAGGGGGAAGCCGTGGATGAGCACGACCGGCCGGCCGGTGCCGTGGTCCTCGTAGTAGACCTCGACGGCGGTGGTGTTCTCCTGGCCAACGGTGATGTACGGCATGGCTGTGTCTTCCTCGCTTCGGTTCGGCTGGTCCGCGCGTCGTCGCGGCGCGGAATGCCGTCACGCTATGGCGGGGGAGGCGCCGCCGATTGTCGTGCGGCGCCCCGGGCCTTGCCCCCGGGCGCAGAGTGCGCGGACGGCGACGGCGACGGGGACGGGACGGCCGTGTCGGGTTCGGCCTGCGCCAGGACCAGCCGGGTCAGGTGGACCCTGGAGTTCACCGAGAGCTTGCGGAAGATCGACGTCAGATGCGTGTTGACCGTGTGCGGAGACACGACCAGGGCGGCAGCGGCCGACCGGTTGGTGTGTCCTGCGGCGATGAGCCGGGCGACCTTGCGTTCCGAAGCGGTGAGCGCGTCCCACCCCTGGCTGGGACGGGGGCGGGCCGGACGCCGGCCGGAGCCCGTCACGGCCCGGTCCAGTTCCGCCCGGACCTTGTCGGCCTCGAAGCCGGCCCCCGCGTGGGCGTACGCCTCGTAGGCCCTCGTCAGGGCGGGTATCGCGGCGGCGTCTCCTACGGCCGACAGCGCGCGGCCGAGGTCGGCGCGGGCCGCCGCGAGGTGCAGCGGCCGGGGACCGTTGAGAAGGATCCGGACGGACCGTTCCAGAAGGCCGGGATCGGCGTTCACCAGTGCCGCCGTGTGCGTGGCCGTCCCCTGTGCCGTCGGCACGGCGGGGTTGTGGGAGGCGTAGTCGGCCGCCTGGGCCGCGAGGTCCACGGCCAGGGCCCGGTCTCCGGCACGCAGGGCGATCTGCACGGCCTCGACGAACCGGGTGCGCAGGAGCCTCCAGCGGACGAAAGGGTGGTCCCGCTGGGCGGACCGCAGCCGTTCGGCCGCCGCCACGTGATCGCCGTCGGTGTCGGCGAGGAGGGCCTCCAGGAACTGGTGGGCGGCGTGGTTCCCCGGGTTCGGCCGGCCGGCCACCGCCGCCCTGACGACCTCGACGTGTTCCTCCGCGGCTTCGCGATCGCCACGCAGCAGCGCCAGCCAGCCCCGGTGGACCCGAACGTTGACCAGGTTCGCGGGCACGTGGATGTCCGCTTCCAGCCGCTCGGTGGTGACGAGGTCGGCCTCCGCGTCGTCGAGCCGCCCGAGCCCCAGATTCAGGCTTCCCTGCGCCCACATCAGCATCGCGGGCCGCAGCGGATCGTCGCCCGCCGTCCGCAGCAGGTGCCGGGCCGTGTCGAAGTCGTCCAGGTGGACACGGGCGACGACCTCCTCGGGCAGGAACGCCGCGTCGAACGCGCTGAGCGCCGTGTGGTGGTCGACGGCGGACGCGCACTCGCCCGCGTTGAGGGCGATCTCGCCCAGGCCCCACAGCGCGACGACGCGGGCCTCCCGGTCCTGTGCGCGCTCCGCCTCGGCGAACGCCCGTTCCGCGGTCGTGCGAGCGCTGCCGAGGTCGCGGCCGCGGGACTGGGCGAGCGCGAGTCGCGCGGTCAGCCGGGCGCGGACCGCCGGGTCGGTGACGACGCCCAGGGCGGCCGTCGAGCGGCGGGTCAGCTCATGGATGTCGTCGAGGTGCCACAGCGTGTCCCCGAGGACCGACTGCAGACGGGCGAAGACGTCCAACGGGGGCTGCCGGGCCAGGAGGACGTCGCCGGTCTCCCGTGCCCGGGTGTACCGGCCCGCACGGGTGAGGGCGGTGATGGCCCGTTCACCCACGTCGAACTCCGTGGGATCGTGGGGCGGCACCAGGTCCATGGCGCGCACGGACAGATCGGCGGCGAGGTCGGGCATGACGGTGAGTACGTCCGAGGCGGCGCGGCCGAGCAGCCGGATCGCCTCCCGGTCACCCGGTTCGGCGCTCTTGAGCAGGTGCGGGACAGCGTCGGCCGAGGTGCGGCCCGCCGCGACGAGCAGACTCGCCGCCTCCCGGTGCAGTGCCCGCCGCGCGGAGGGTGCGAGGTCGGCGTAGACCGCCTGCCGGAGCAGGTCATGGCGGAACACGAGGCGTTCGCCGTCGTCCTCGATGAGCCCGGCGCCGATCGCCTCGTGCAGTTCGCCGATGAGGCCCGAGGCCGGCCTGCCGCACAGGGCCGCAGCGTCGGCGAGGTGGAAGGCGCGGCCCAGGACCGAACCGATCCGCAGGAATGCGAGGGTGCCCGGTCGGAGCGCGGACAGCTTGCCGCGGACCCCGAGCACCAGCCGCTCCGGCGGCTCGGCCCCGTCCGCACCCGACGCCGCGATGCCTTCCAGCACCTCCGTCGCGAGGAACGGGTTACCGCCGGCGGTGTCGAGCAACCCGGTGACGCGATCCGGCACAGTCCCGCCGAGTACGTCCCGCGCCAACTCGGCGAGCGCCGCACCGGACAGCGGCCGCAGCGCGAGCGTCGCCGTCCGGGTGGCGCCCCCGCGCAGGTCCGGGTTCTCCCTCCCCGCGAGCAGCCAGAGAACCGGGGAGGCCAGCAGTCGCGCCGGCATGACGTTCAGTGCGAACCGGCTCAGCGGATCGGTCCACTGGACGTCGTCGATCGCGATCAGTGTGGGAGCGCCCGTCGAGCGCTCCTCGATCAGCCGGGCCAGCCGTTCGACCAGCCAGACGCGCTGGTCGTGGTGGCCCGCGAGGTGCGCGAAGTCCTCCGCGGCCAGCAGCGGCGGGTCGCCGTGCAGCAGGCCCGAGGCCAGCGACGCCAGCGGTGCCAGCTCGTGCAGCTCCTCGGCGCGCCCCTGGCTGACGGTGAACCCGCTGGCGCGTGCGATCGAGACGGTCTCCTCCAGCAGGGCGGTCTTCCCGATTCCCGGCTCGCCGAGGAGCAGGGCGATCCCGCTGCCGTCGCCGTCGCGCACCGCCTCGACCATGGCCCGCAGCTGTTCCAGCTCGGCTTCCCGGCCGCGCAGACCCGGCCGGCTCAGCCGGGCGTCCGTGCTCATCTCCTGCGGTGTCATCCCTTGACGGACCCCGCGAGCAGACCTCGGGCGACGTGCCTCCGGAAGAGGAGGAAGACGAGCAGCGGGACGAACGCCGACACGAACGCTCCCGCGGTGAGCCGCTGCCACTCGTTGCCGCGCGTGCCGGCCATGGCCGCCAGTCCGACCGTCACCGGAGCGGTCTCGGCGGTCCCGCCCGACAGCGTCATCGCCACCAGCAGGTCGTTCCACACCCAGATGAACTGGATGACCGCGAACGTCACCAGGACCGGGCGGGCCAGCGGCAGCACGATCCGGAGCAGCAGTGTCGCGTGTGACGCGCCGTCGACCCGGGCTGCCTCGATCAGGTCACGGGGCAGTCCGGCCAGGTAGTTGTGGAGGAGGAACACCGCGACCGGCAACGCGAAGACCGTGTGCGCGAACCACGCCTGGCTGAACCGAGCCGCTCCGGTGGCGTTCCAGGCGGGCAGGAACAGCCATCCGCGGGAGAAGAGCCGCAGCAGTGGGACGAGCACCATCTGGAGGGGCACGATCTGGAGCGCGAAAATGCCGACGACGAGCACATCGCGCCCCTTGAAGTCGATCCACGCCAGGGCGTACGCGGCGAGGAACGCCAGCGTGAGCGGGAACAGCACCGAGGGCAGGGTGATGACGATCGAGTTGACGAGGTGGTCGGCGAGCCGGCCCGACGCGTTCCCGGTGCCGAACAGCACCTCGCGGTAGTTGGCGAGCGTGAGGTGGGGCGAGCCGAACACGGTCCACCAGCCGGTCGTCTTGATCTCGGCCTCGGGACGGAACGAGGAGAGGAACAGACCGAGCGTCGGCACGGTCCACAGGATCGCGGTCACCACGGCGGCCAGCGAGAACACGCGGGAGGACAGCCGCTCCCGGACACCGCTCACCCCGCGTACCCCGCTCACCCCACGCTCCGCTGCGTACGGACCTTGTAGGCCACGACAGGGGTGACGAGGAGGAAGAGCAGCACCGCGAGGGCCGCGCCGTGGCCGGTCCGGCCGTAGCGGAAGGACTGGTCGTACATCTCGTGGGCGATGACAGCGGTGTCGAACTGCCCGGCGGTCATGGTTTTGACGATGTCGAACGCCTTGAAGGTGCCGATCACCTCGGTGAGGACGACGACCAGCAGCGTGGGTCTGATCGACGGCACGGTGATGTGCCGGAAGATCTGCCGCGGTGACGCGCCGTCCAGCCGGGCCGCCTCGACGATCTCGCCGGGAACCGCCGTGATCGCGCCTGCCAGCAGGAGGGCCGCGAAGCCTGTCTGGGCCCACACCATCGCCACGATGAGGAACAGGATGTTCCAGGGGGAGTCCACGAGCCACTGTCTCGGCTCGCCGCCGAACGCCACGACGAGTTCGTTCAGCAGCCCGATCTGCTCCGCGCCGGCCGGCCGGTAGGCGTAGACGAACTTCCAGACCAGGCCGGCGCCGACGAACGAGATCGCCATCGGCAGCAGGACGAGGGACAGGGCGAGCGCCCGGAACCGCGCACGGACGACGGCCGCGGCGTAGAGGAGACCGATCCCCGTCACCAGCGGGGGCACGAGCACCACCCACGCCAGGGTGTTGCGGAGCGCGATCAGCGCCTCGGGGTCGGTGAACATCCACACGTAGTTGTCGACGCCGACCCAGGTGTCCCCTTCGTCGTCCATGAACGACAGGCCCAGGGTGTGCAGGCCGGGCAGAAGGAGGCCAATGGTGAGCAGCAGCAGGGCGGGGGCCAGCAGCAGGAAGGCCGCGCCCCGCCTCCGTGCCGGCCCTCGGTGCAGTGCCAGGAGGATCAGGCCGACCACGGCCGAGAACGCGACGACGGCCTGGAGAATGTGGGCCAGCTTCGGTTGCTGAGCGACGACGTCGAACGGCATCAGTGGCTCGGCCAGGACCGTTCGATGGCCGCCGCCACCGATTCGGTGTCCTTGCCGCTGATCCAGTCGACGGCTCCCTTCCAGAAGGTGCCCGCGCCGACGGCCGCGGGCATCTGGTCGGAACCGTCGAACCTGAACTGTGTCCGGGGATCCTGGAGCAGCTGGATCGAGAGTTTGTCGATCGGGCCGGCGGCGTCGGCCGGATCCACTCCCTTGTTCGCGGAGACGAAGGGGCCCTTCTTCATCCGCGCGTTGGCGAAGTCGGCGCTCGCCAGGTATTCCCGGAAGGCTCGCACCTCGGGGCGGTCGGAGAACGCCGTGGCGAACGTCCCTCCGCCCAGGACGGGCTTGCTGGTTGTGTCCGCCCCCGGAAGGAGGAAGGCGAACACGTCCCCGTCCGGTCCGATCCGGGTGCCCTTCGGCCAGTGCTCGGCGTAGAACGACGCCTGGCGGTGCATCGCGCAGTCGCCGGAGAGGATCGGCGTGCCGCCGTCCTGGTAGGAGATCGAGGCCATCGAGCGGGCCGGTCCGTAGCCGCCGTTGGCATAGCGGTCGCTCCTGAGGATCGATCCCACCGTGTCCATGGCCCGGATCACTCGCGGGTCGTTGAACGGGATCCGGTGGGAGACCCACTGGTCGTAGACGTCCGGCCCCTGCTGGCGGAGCAGGACGTCCTCGATCCAGTCCGTCACGGGCCATCCGGTGGCCTCGCCGGATTCGAGGCCCGCACACCACGGTTTGACCCCCGATGCGGCGACCTTCTCCGTCACGTCCATCAGTTCGGCCCAGGTGCGGGGGACGGTCAGCCCCCTGTCGCGGAAGAGCTTCGGCGAGTACCAGACGAAGGACTTCACGTTCGCGACCAACGGAGTGCCGTAGAGGGTGCCGTTCACGGTCGCGTAGCTGTTCCAGTCCGCCGACCAGCCCTGTTCGGCCAGGGAGACGAGCTCCGCGCTCGCGGGTTGGAGCTTCCCCCCGCGCGCGAATCGTTCCAGGAGCCCGGGCTGGGCGAAGAACGCCACGTCGGGGGCGTGGCCGCCCTCGACCCGGAGTTGGATCTGGGCCTCGAACTCCCCGTTTCCCTCGTACTGGACGTCGATTCCCGTGCAGGCGGCGAAGCCGGCCCAGGTCTCTTCGAACAGGTCTGCTTCCCGGTCCCGGCTGGGCGCGTAGACGGTGACGTGGGTCCCGGGGTGTTTGCCGTACCGCGTGTACGGCCCGCAGTCCCCGGCCTCGCCGGACGAGGAAGAGCTGGGAGGGGCGACGCATGCGGCGGCCGTGACGACGATGGCGATAACGGCGAGCGCGAGCCTCGCGCCGAACCTCATGGGTGTGCTTCCTCCGTTCGCCCGCCGAGTGTTCTCGGGGGCGGACCGAAGCTATCAGCGTTCGAACATAATCAACCAATCGTTCGAGGTCAAAGGCTTGTGTGCCCGTCCGAGCCCCCACCGGGGGTGGGCTCGGACGGGCACCGGCGGCGCGGGCGGGTCAGCGGGTGACGGACCGGGCCGCGTCCTGGATCAGCGCGGCCACTGCTTCGGGCCGGGCGAGCATGACCAGGTGCGAGGAGTCGACCTCGACGGTGGTCATGCCGGCCCGCTCGTAGCCGTAGCGCTCCACGTCGGGGTTGATGGTCCGGTCGGAGGTGGCGACCAGGCCCCACGACGGCTTGCTCTTCCAGGCCGCGACCGGGGCCGCTTCCGAGAAGGCCCGCGCGGCCAGGGGGCGCTGGGAGACGGCGAGCACCGCGGCGAGCCCGGGGTCGACGTCGGCGGCGAAGAGGGCGGGGAACCGCTCGACATCCACCGAGACGTCGGTGCCGGCCTCGGCGGATCCGATCGCGGGGAACGGCGTGAAGACGAGCGCGTCGGCGAGGCCGGAGTCGGGGAAACGCCCCTGCAGCTCGCCCAGGCTCTCGCCCTCCTCCAGCGCGTATCCCGCCAGGTAGACGAGTGCCTGGACGTTCTCCTCCACGCCGGCGAGGGTGATGACGGCGCCACCGTAGGAGTGGCCGACCAGGATCACGGGTCCGTCGACAGCACGTATCACCGAGGCGATGTACGCGGCGTCTTCCACCAGGCTGCGGTTGGGCACGGCGGGAGCCACTGCCTTCAGGCCCGCGGCGGTCAGCTCCGGTATGACGCGGGCGTAACTGGAGGCGTCGGCGAAGGCGCCGTGGACCAGCACGACGGTGGGTTCGGCGGATCGGGACATGGGGGAACTCCTGTTCAGTCGTTGTGACGGTGCGGGTGCGGTGTTCATGAGCGCGGGACGGTCAGAGCGTTCGTCGCACGCCGGCCTGGCGTTCCAGGTTGCGGAGCTGGACCGCGAGGTCGCCCTCGACAGCGGTGTGGGCCGGCCCGCTGCGGCCGATGGGCAGGACCTCCTCGCTGCGCATGTCCTCCAGCATCAGGGCGAAGGCGGTGTACATCGCGACGATCGCCACCACGAGACCGAGGGCCCCCGACGTGCGGGTGAGCCATTCGGCGCCGGTGAGACCCGACAGACCGGTGGTCGCCCAGCGGGGCAGGGAGACCAGCAGGACGAGCCACAGTGCGCGCTTGGGCCGTGTCACGGCGGTCATCAGCGCCCCGAAACACAGAAAGGCAAGGTTGAAGACGCCCAGCACGCGCAGACCGTCGGGCGCGCCGCTGAACATGACGAGCGCGTAGGCCAGCCAACTGCCGGCGAAGATGCCCATCAGCGTCGCCGCGATCACGTCCCGGGCGCCGAATGCCAGGATGCTCACCAGGAACTGCAGCGCGAAGGCCGGCAGCACGCACAGGGCGACGGCGCCGCGGGCCTCTGTGTCGAAGAGGCCGAGCTGCATGCACCCCGTCATCACGGAGGCGATCGCCACCGTGAAGAAGCCCAGCGGCATGGGGGAGGCGATGGGACGGAGGTTGATCCGGGTCATCGACCGGAGGTCGGGTTCGAAGCGGCGTTCCGGGGGAACGTCCGGCCGGCTGCCCTTTACGTCGTCGGCGCCGCCGGAGGTGGAGGGGGAGGTCGGACTCATGGTGGGATCTCTCGTTCAGCGCTCGAAGCAGGGGCGGGGAAGGCGAGCAGGGCTCGCGGAGGGG
Organism: Kitasatospora sp. NPDC054939; assembly: GCF_053610105.1. Taxonomy (NCBI): domain Bacteria; kingdom Bacillati; phylum Actinomycetota; class Actinomycetes; order Kitasatosporales; family Streptomycetaceae; genus Kitasatospora; species Kitasatospora sp. NPDC054939. The sequence continues at coordinate 33,941 of NZ_JBSGXP010000041.1, forward strand.
CACGGACGGAGGTCGCCTCAGAGGCCGTACGCCTCAAGGAGGCGCAGCCAGACTTCGCTGACGGTCGGGAAGGCGGGGACGGCGTGCCGCAAACGTTCGAGCGGTACTTCGCCCACGATGGCGACGGTGGCGGTGTGGATGAGTTCGGTCGCCATGGGGCCGGTGAGGGTGCAGCCGACGACGACTCCGCGGGTCTCGTCGACGACGAGCTTGGCGTAGCCCTGGTAACCGTCCGCGTACAGCGCGGCTCCGGCGACGTCGCCGATGCGGTACTCCACCGCACGGATCGCGAGACCGGCTTTACGTGCCGCGCGTTCCGTGAGGCCGACGCTCGCGATCTCGGGATGCGTGAAGACGGCCTGCGGGACGGCGACGTGGTCGGCCTGCGCGCTCCAGGCCTGCCAGTCGCCGCTGTCGGCCGGGCGGCCTGCGGCGCGTTCGGCGATCGCCGCGGCGCAGGCACGGGCCTGGTACTTGGCCATGTGGGTGAGCGGCGCGCGGTGGTTCACGTCGCCGACGGCGTACAGCCAGTTGCCGTCGAGGGCGGTGACGCGACAGGTGTCGTCGACCGGGAGCCAGTCACCGCCCGGCAGCCCGACGGTCTCCAGGCCGAGGTCCGCCGTGCGGGGGCGCCTGCCGACGGCGGCCAGCACCTCGTCGCACGCCAGGACGGCGCCGTCGTCGGTCTCCACGGTCACGGTGCGGGTGGCCCCGTCGCGGGCGACCCGGAGGGCCGAGACCCCGAAGCGGATCGTCACGCCCAGGGCGGTCAGCCCGCGGGCGACTTCCTCGCCGGCGCGCGGCTCCCAGCCCGTCAGCAGGGTCTGGTCGCGGACGAGCAGGGTGACGGCGGAGCCGAGTGAGCCCCATGCGGTGGCCATCTCGCAGGCCACCACTCCGCCGCCGATGACGACGAGCCGCTCGGGTACCGCGTCGGCCGTGGTGGCCTGTCGGTTGGTCCACACACCGACCTGGTCGAGCCCTTCGACCGGCGGTAGCGCGGGTTCCGTGCCGGGGCTGAGCACGACCGCGCGCCGGGCCCGCAGGGTGCGGACGGTGCCGTCGGCGCCGGTGACCTCCACCCGGCGCTCTCCGGCGAGCCGTCCGTGCCCTCGTACGATAGGTACGCTGGCGCTGTTCAGCCACTGGGCCTGACCGGTGTCGTCACCGCGGCTGGTGAACCGGTCACGGCGGGCCAGGACACGCGCCGGGTCGAGTGCCGCCGTGACGGCCTGCCGGGCACCGTCGACCGACCGTGCGGCCTCCCGGGCCGCGCCGGGACGCAGCAGGGCCTTGCTCGGTACGCACGCGCGGTAGGAGCACTCGCCGCCGACCGCCTCGGCTTCGACGAGGACGGCGGTCAGACCGGACCGGACGGTCCGGTCGGCGGCGACCTCGCCGCCCGGTCCGCCGCCGACCACGACGATGTCGTACGTGTCCGCCATCAGCCCTGCACCAGAGGGGTGTCCACGAGGTGTTCGGCCAGGAACCACACCTGCGCCTCGCCGGGGCGGATGACCTCGGAGACGAGCAGGTCGGTGCTGCCCTCGTCGCCCTCCGCCGAGATCCGGGCGGCGGCGTCCCGCGCGTCGATCAGGATCCGCTCGTGCGCGTCGAGGAGCCGCGACAGCATGACGGGGACCTTCTCCACACCGTTCGGCGGTCGCGGAATGGCCGTCAGCTCCGCGACGTGGCGCGGGTCTGCGACCGCGACACCGCCGAGGCTCTGGATTCGCTCGGCCAGCGCGTCCACGACGGCCAGCTGGGCCTCCGCGTGCTTGTCCAGCATCAGGTGGAGCGAGTAGAAGGTCGCCCCGCGCATGAGCCAGTGATGCTTCTTGTAGAGGGAGTACAGGATCTGCGTATCGGCCAGCACGCGGTTGAGGCGCTGGCAGGCGTACATGCGGGTGTCGTGGCCGAGGCCGATCGGCAGCTGCTTCAGCGTGCCGAACGTCTGGGTCTCGCCGCCCTTCTGGTGCAGCAGCGGCTGACCGCCGCCGCGCGAGGGTGCGGTGGTGGATGCGGTGGTCGCGGTTTCCATCGGTACTCCTGGTGTGGAAGGTGGGAGGGCCCGGCCGCCCGCGCGGGGGTCGCAGGGCGGCCGGACCCGGTCTTGTCGCGGCTCGTACTCAGCGGCCGCCGGGGGCCGCGGTCCGCGCCGCCGCCGGGGCCCGGCCGTGCAGTACGAGCCGGGTGAGCAGCCCGCTGCCGAGGCCGGCCACGAGGGCGGCGGCGGCCCACCACAGCGGGTACGGAGTGAGGCCGAGGGCCGCGTCCAAGGACCACGCGCCGGGGCCGGTGGCGGCGAGAGCGGCGGCGGTGCCGATGAGGACGAGCGGGTACTCGTACCCGTCGTTCTGCACCCAGAGTCCGTGGTGCCACTTCACGGTGAGCGCGACCGTCATGACCCCGATGACGCCGGTCGCGGCGAGCGGGGTCAGAAAGCCGGCGGCGAGCAGCAGCCCGGAGCCGATCTGGCCGCCGCCCGCCGCCAGGGCGGTGACGACACCGCCGCGGAAGCCGTCGGCGCGGAACTCCTCCGTCCCGCCCTCAAGCCCCTTGCCGCCCAGGTGGGAGCTGATCTTCTGCACGCCGTGACCGGCGACGAGCAGGCCCGCCAGCAGACGAAGGATCAGAATGCCGGTGTCCACGAGCGTCAGCCCGCGGCGTGCGCGCCGATGACGCTCTGCGCGTACACGACGCCCAGGCCGTACGCGCCCGCGTGGGCCTTGACGATCTCCATGACCGCGCCGTACGTCTCCTGGCGCGCCCAGTCGCGCTGCAGCTCCAGGAGCACCTGCACCCAGGTCACCGGCACCGCGCCGGCGGCCAGCATCCGCTGCAGCGCGTGCTCGTGGGCAGCCGGGCTGACGCCACCGGAGGCGTCCGAGACGACGTACACCTCGTACCCCTGCTCCAGCGCGGAGAGCGCGGGCAGCACCAGACAGACCTCGGTCCACAGGCCGGCGAGGATGATCTTCTTGCGCCCGGTCGCCTTGACCGCCGCGACGAGGGCCTCGTCCTCCCAGGCGTTCATGCTCGTCCGGTCGATGATCTCGTGCTCGGGGAACACCTCGGCGAGCTGAGGCAGCAGAGGCCCGGAGAAGGACTCGGCGGCCACCGTGGTCAGGACGGCCGGCACGTCGAAAGCCCGAGCCGCCTTGGCGAGCCCCACGGTGCTGTTGATGATCGCGGTGCGGTCACCGCTGCCGGTGCCGAAGAACATCTGCGGCTGGTGGTCCACGAAGAGCATGACCGCGTTGTCGGGCGTGAGGAGGTCCGAGCTCGGGCCGGCCTGAACCTTGGTGATGTCGAACATGAGGGATCCTTTCGGAACAATCGGTAGGGTGCCCACCGCATTCGCGGCTTCGGCACACCCCGAAACTACGGCCGGATCGATCGGCCGAATCCTCCCTCTGTGCTCAGGAATTGGCACCACAGCGCACTACCCGGGGATGAACCGGCGCGGTGACGCGGTGACGCGGAGGCAGTACGGACGCCGGGCCGGCGACCGTCGCACGAGGCTGCGACAGTCCGCTCGTTCGACAGACGGACGCCCCGGGGCGACTGGCCGCGGCGAGACACTGTGACGTCGGAAGCCGCGGAGCCGGGAGGCCGCAGAGGCGGTCCACGAACCGACCGGTTGCTCCGCGCCAGGCGGGTGGCGCACTTCCCATCAGGTGCCGGTGCGTTGCCGGGACATCCGAGCCGGCTTCGGCTCATGGTCCGAACTCCGTCAAGGGTCCTCGGGCCTGCCGGGTCGGCACTCGTGACCGGGAAGACGCGCGCGCAGCTGTCGATCCAGGGCCCGCCCACCCGGTGACGCCACTTCTCGGCAGACTGCGGCCCGTCCGGAGCGCCCGTACCTCCACCGAGCTCGCCCTGGACGGCCGGCTCGTGCTCGGCGAGGACCGGTTCCTCGACATAGACGCGGGGGCCTCCCACGGTACATCTCATCCGTGGAAGGCCCCCAAGCATGCAACCAGGTGTGCTGGCCGGACGGCTCACCGGTTCTCTCGCCTACTCCTGGCGATTCGCTTCCCGTCGGCCGCGACCGGGCAGCCGCAACCCCTCGCTGGTCAGGAAGTAGAAGACAGGCAGCACGACGAACACGGCGAGTGCGACGACCGGGGCGGTCAGCGCACCGACCGCACCGGCGAGGAGATACGCCATCACGCCGGCCCACGAGCGGAGCCTGCCGTGAGCGACGTAGGAGGGTTCGACAGCGTGGTGCAGCAGTTCCGGACGCCGGTCCAGATGGCTGTAGAGCACGATCCAGCTGCCGCACATGCCTGCCGCGATCCCGGCGTACAGCGCGACGGCCACGCGAGCGTCGCTGTCGATGACGCTGTTCTGCAGCGCGCCCGACAGCACCGCGGTGGGAAAGGCGAGCGCCGCCGTGGTGAAGAGCAGGAGGAGATTGGCCGCGTGCAACCCGCGATCCATGGCACGTATCCGAACGAAGGCCTGATGGTGATTCAGCCAGATGACCGCCACATAGCTGAAGGAGGCCAGGTAGCCGAGGTAGACCGGCCACTGGCGGAGCAGGGCCCGCCCGAGTCCGCCCGGTTCGTGGGGCGGATCCGTGAGCCCGAGGACCAGGATGGTCACGGCGATGGCCAGCACGCCGTCGCTGAACGCCTCCGCGCGGGCGGTCTCGGAGCGAGCGAACCTCCGCGGGAGGCCGTGGTCGTCCGTCATGTCGTTCTCTCCTCCGGTCCCGGGCCGCACCACCCGATGAGCCCGAGGTCGTTGTGCCACCGACGGCACTCCGGAGCACTCCGGGCGGGACGGCCGCCGCTCGTCGACATCCACCAGGCCTCCGCCGGGGAAGGCGGAGGCCGCGGCGCGCCCTACGGGGCGAGTGGGGCATGGACCGGGCTGCACGGGCAGGCGAGGTCGACACCGGTCGTCACCGTACGTCCGCCGGTCATAGCCGGTCGGTCCATCCGTGCCCCGGTTCTGGCCTGTGCGCGAACAGCCGTCGGAGGTCTTCGTCCTCCGACGGCTGCGCATACCTGCTCTTGCCGAAAACCTCATCCGCCCCGATCAGGTCGCATGTTGGTACTCGTGGAGGAGGCCGCCGAGTGTGTCAGGCGAATGAGAAGTGTGCGGCGGCTTCGCGGGCCGTCGAAGGCAGGAGGCCGGCCGGCAGCATCTCGGTTGTCAGGGCCAGGAACACGGCCGCTGACAGGCTGAGCGGCCCGCTGACGGGCGCGGCCCGGGACGGGGCTCACGGGGGCGGCTGCCGGGGGCGGTCGGCGACGACAGGACGGCGGTGCACTGCTGGTCAAGGGCCGAGGCCCTGACGGCACATCAATGGATCACATGGCCGATTAGCGTGCCGACAGCGCGCCGTGGATGCTCGCCGTGTGCGAAAGCCGGTGGCCGGGCGAGCGCGCTGACGACCTGTCGTTACACGATCGAGGGATTCCCGCATGCTCACAATGAATGGACCCGGTGCACTGGTACGCGTGCGCCGACGGCTGGTCGGCTCACTGGTCGCCCTGGCGCTGGCGGTCGGGCTCATGGGTATGACGCCGCCTGCGGCGCACGCCGACACGAACAACCGTCTCAGCAACATCAACTGGGAAATCAGCGACCTGAGCGGCGGCGGCGCTCAGGCGCACCAGCGGTACTGGGACGTGATCGCCCAGCTCCACTCGCTCAGCAGCCACGACTGGTTCAGGACCGACCTGGACGAGACCGTCGTGGCGGACAACGACCAGCTCATCCAGATCAGCCTGTTCCAGAGCGGTGCCTACCAGGGGGCCATTTACTTCTGGCCGCACAACCTGTACCTGGCCGGCTTCTACCAGGTCGGGGGCACGCACTGGGTCTTCAACGACGGCAACGCGTCGAGGGAGCGCTTCAACCGGGTGCTGGGCGTCCAGGCGAGCACCCTCCCCTGGTCCAGCAACTACAACGGCCTGCCCGGTGGTGACACTCGGTACAACCAGCAGATCAACGGGCCGAGGCTCGACAACGCCCTGCGGCAGGTCCGTCAGATCGCCGCTCTCCAGAACACCGCCAGCGGGCGCGCCGTCCTGGCGGACTCCCTCCTCATGATGATCCAGGCCACCTCGGAGGCAGCGCGCTTCGGGCGGATCTTCGACAACATCCGCGGCAACATCCGCGACCACGGTCTCGCCCAGATCGGCCGGGACAACGTCAACCTGGAGACGAACTGGGCCGGGATCTCGAACTGGGTCTACCGGGTCATGAACAATGCCGGTACCCCGCCCATCTTTGCCGGTGGTCAGACGTTCTACACGTTGCAGCAGCTGATGCTGTACGTGGGCTACCTGGACCTCTACAGCGGGTCGCGTCCCCGCTAGTAGTGCTTTGTCGGGAGGCTTGTCGCATCGTGTCATCGGTAGTTCTCCGTTGGTATGAGGGCTGGGGACCTTGCGTTGTGGCGGGGTCGGTTGGAGGAGTTCGCGGCTGAGGTGATCGCGCCCTTGGCCCGTTGTGATCAGCGGGCCAAGGGCGGTCTGTATCTGCGGGGGATGCTGCTGGAGGGCCGGCGCAAGTCGATGCAGCCGATGGTCGGGCGCCTCGGGGTCGACCATCAGCGCTTGCAGCACGCCGGCACGCTAGCCGTCACCACTGACACCCGTGCCGTTGTCCCGCCGCTGTCGTCCACCGGCGGCCACGGCCAGGGAGTACTCCCAGGCCGTGGCCGCCCGAGCCTCTGTGCCGCCAGAGGCACAGCCTCATTGGGCGGACAACCCCTCGGCGACTCGGGTACGGTGTCGGCCAGGACCAGGTCCGGACCGCCGACAGCATCGGCGGAACCAGCCTCGGCCGATCGTCTTCTCCACCGTCCGGGGGCGCGTCAGCAGCGCGCCCACCAGCGGAACTCCACTCTCCTGCGCGCCGTGTGCCCGCGGCGTGCCTTCCACCGCACCGGAGTTCCCCGTATGTCCGAGCACCAGCCCACCGCCGCACCTCGCGACTTCCTCTGCGAATACACCCCCAGCAAGAGCCGCGTCCTCGTCCTCCTCTCCCACGCCGACGGCCCCGACTCGCTCCAGGCCGTCCTCACCTGCCGCGACCCCGAACTCGCCCACCGCGCGGCCGAACTGCTGCGCCGAACCCTTCGAGGACCGGCCGGCGAAAATGCCGTCGAATCGGTGGACGGGCTGTGCGGCGAACTCCCGGACGCCCCGGCGTCCTCGCTTCGGCAGGCCGCCACCCACGCGCGTTCCGGCACATGGCCGGCAACCGCCGGAACGCTCATCGCCTGGCCTGACGGATCCGTGCACGAGGATCCCGACCAGGACGACGAGAGTGGCAGCCGAGACAGCGACGACAACGACGCGGTCCCGGGCGCGGACCCTCCCGCAGAGGGCGAACCGCGGCTTCGAGACCTGCCGGGCCAGGTCGTACGGGTTGCCACGCTCCGCGAGTTCCACATCCACGACCGGAAGGCGCTGCTGGAAGAGGCGGGCGAGCAGGGATGGGAACCGATGTCGGCCGACCAGATCGCCGGGGACGATCCGCACGATGTGGTCGGCGCCGTCATGTGGCTCGCGGACCTGCCCATCGACATCGAGGGGGCGGACGGCCTCACCGAACACAGCCAGGCCTCCCTGCTCCGACGGGACAAGGGCGATGAGGTCGCCCTTTGGAGCACCGAGCCGGTCGTGGCTGACTTCGGCCCCGGCTGGCATGCATCCCGAACCGTGCAGCCTCCTGACCGTGGAGACGAGGAGGAACTCCCCGACTTCGTCGCGCTCTTCCCCGTAGAGGCCCCGCACTGCGCGGACCCGGAGTGCGAGGACGAACGCTGCCGGTGGAAGCTGACCCCCCGTACGGCCGACCTCCTCCACACCGCGCTGTCGCTCTTGGCCGACGAGGCGTACGACGACGCCGACGAACTCGGCGACGGACGCCTGGTACCGGACGAGCACGAGGGCAACTGGGGCGTGTTCCCACGCCTGCCGAAGCTGACCTTCGCCACCGATCTCCAGTGGCGTCGTCGCTTCGCCCGCGCCGCAGACGACCTCGTCGACGAACTCGAACACGGCCACCGGCCGCGGCCGACCTGCACCGCTGAGGAAGTCGCCCTTCACCTCGCCATCGACGACGCCCGCGACCGCGTCGACGAACTCGAGGACGACCCCGACGACTCCGGGGCCGACACCCACAACAGGATGCCGACCCACCGCGACGACTACGACTTCGACGCCTGCACCGACCTGTTCTTCCAGGACACCGATGTCCTCATGCTCTACAGTCCCCGATTCGACGGCATCGAGGACCCCGACAGCGACGCGAACCGTCAGTTCCGTGTGGGCGACCTGCGCGCGCAGGCGTGGTTCAAACCGTTCGGGAACGTCAAGGCCCGCGACCCCCACCGGGGCTTCCGCCGTTGATCGGACGGGCGTGCACCCCGACGGCGGGCCGAGGCGCAGAATGTACCTCCGCCCGCCGTCGGCGGCGTCCGGGAGTGGGCGGCCTGCGGGGACCTTTCGGGCCTGGCGGTGCTCGGCCCGTTGCCGGTCGGTGGTGCAGGGTGAACGGGTGACCGAACGGATCGGGGCAACCTTCCGTGGCAGTGGTACACCCATGAGCTGCCCCGCAGCCCGGGAGCTACGCGAGCGGAGCGTGGCGCTGGCGACGCATCGTCGGCGAGCTGCAGGTGAAGGCAGAAGCCGCCGGACGCGACACCCCGTGACCCAAGCAGGCAACGCCATGCACGCGACCGCACTGAACAGGCCATCCATGACCAGCACACCGCGCGAGAGCCTCTCGCCGCACGCCACCGGTCCCCGGTTGCTCGCCCGGCTCACCGCACCGCTCCGCCGGGCCGGCTGGACGGAAGGCGAACTCTGGGACGACACGGCAGAGGACGACGAGCCCGGCACCGGCCCGCTCTACCGGGAGTTCTCCCGCTCGAACTTCCACATCAGTGTCATCTGGAACCCTGCCGACGCCCGGCTCACCATCGACGACCCGACCGAGCACTGGGACTGGGACGACGGCCTGCCCCCGCTGTGCCCCGTTGACCAGCCCCTCATCGTCGAGCTGAGTACCCGCCCCACCCAGGCCGCCATGGCCGAGGCCGCACGCCGCGCCTTCGCCGAAGCCGGCCTCCTCGACGCCACCCGCGTCCACGTTCCCGAGCAAGCCCGGGATCTGTGCCACGATCTGGTCGTGCAGTTGTGGGCGGCTACCGTCAGCTGCGCGATCGCCCGGCACCGGCGCGCCGGTGGAGGGCGTGAGGCCATCGCCGCGCTGGGCGAGGAGTTCTCCTGGCGCGTGGGTGACGGGCTGCGTACCTACCCGCTGATCGTCCCGGACCCGGTTCCGACGGCGGCGGCGCGTGGCATCGCCGAATGGTGCTGGCGTCGGGAGAGCGACGTCGAGGAATGGCACTTCAAGATCGACGACATCACCATGGCCCGCGCCAACATCGCCGCGACCCGCGTCGTCACGCCCCACGTGCACCCCGAAGGCGTCGACTGGCCGGCCGTTCGACTTGCCCTCACGGCGCCCACCCGCCGACTCGCCGACGGCCGAGCACTCGCCGATATCCTCGAAGAAGGCTGGGCACCCGTCCTCGCCTCCATCCACCGCCAGATCGACCTCTGGCAACGGGCCGACGAGACGCTCGGTCCCGAAGCCGTCCTGCGCATGCTCACCCTGCACGGCTCCCGCACCGAATCCGTCGGCGAATGGTGGGGATCCGGCTGGTACGAGACCGCCACCCGCCGTGCCATCGCCCGTGCGGCGGGCGACGGCACCGTGCCCGCCGCGGTGACCGCCCTCTTCCCCGACACCGAGCACCTGGCCGACACAGCCGCCGCCCACCCCGACCTCCTCGACGACGACACCCTCGACTGGATCACCGAAGCCGTCTTCAAGGAGGGATCGCTGCGGCGCGAAGCCAGACTCCCGGTCCCGCCGGCCATGACCCTTCCGGACTGGGCAGCTCACGACCTCCTCGACAACCTCCGCCTGGACCTTGAGGAAGACGATCCCCCAGTCACTGACCCGAGCCCCGGGCAGCCCTGACCGACGTACGGGGTGCAGCAGCCACTACGCGGCGAGCGGCAGGTCGTCGTCGTCACGGGGGACGGCGCGGAGCCGTTCCGGCTGGGCTCGGGCGAGGGCGTTGACGGCCTGGTCGGCGGAGTCCTTGAAGAGGTGGCCGTAGAGGTTGATGGTGGTCGCCAGGGTGGCGTGGCGCAGGGTCTTGGAGACGATGGCGATGGCGATCATGATGCTGGCAGCCGTGTGGCGCGGGTCGTGCAGCCCGATCCGGGGGAGTCCTACCTCGGTGGTGCGTTTGCGGAGCTGGTCGAGGACCCACTGGGGCCGCAGGGGCGATCCGTCCGCGTGGGCGAAGACCAGGCCCTCCAGCCGGCCCGCCGGGTGGGAGTTCATCTGGAGGGCGGCCTGGCGGTGGAGGGCGGCCGTGACTCTGGGGGAGAGGCTGATCCAGGCGCGGCTGGCCTCGGTCTTCGGCTGGTTGAAATGGAGGTCGCCGTTGTCCACGGCCGACAGCGTCCAGCGGACGAACAGCTTGCGGTCCATGAGGTGCACGTCCGACCAGTGCAGGGCCAGGACCTCACCGCGACGCATGCCGCTACCGAGCAGGACCTCGAACAGGTCGCCCAGCTGGTCCGCGTACTGCTCCGCGTTGTGCCGCAGGAACACCGCGGCCTGCACCGGCGTCCAGCACGTGCGCTCGTCCGCGCGGGGCTTTGGCGGCACGCAGTGCTCGGCCGGGTTGAACTTCAGCCGCCACGACCGCACCGCGTGGTTCAGCGCGTTGCGCAGCGTCGAGACGACCCGGTACAGCGTGACCCGGCCCCGGCCGGCCGTGCGCTGTGCGGCCATCCAGTCCTCGATCTGCTTCGGCCGCAGGTCCAGCAGCCGGCACCGCCCGAACGCCGGGACCAGGTCCCTCTCCACGTACGCCTTGTAGCCGGCGTAGGTGTTGACCGTGAGCTCCTCCTTCCGCGCCGCCAGCCACTCCCGCAGATAGTCCGCCACGGTGGTACGACGCTCCTCGTACGCCCCGCTCAGCTCACCCTCCAACACCGCCGCCAACTCCTGCACGGCCTCGGCCTCGGTCCCGAAGCCGCCACGACGCCGAGTACGACGCCGACCGTCATCCGGCGCCAGATCGACGCAGTACGTCCACGACCCGTGCCCCGCCTCCTCCAACAACCGCACACACCACACACCCAACTGCCGCCCGCCCCCGTCCCGGCACCCACACCGCCGATACACCCTGCCCCGCTGCGCACGCTGCCCCATGTGTGTTTCTCCTTCTCGAACGCGGTGACCTGGTCCAAGGCTCGCCGTTCGGCCGGGCGTGGCGGCAGAGCGTGCGGGACGGTGCGCGAGGCACGTCAGAACCAGCCGGCGAGGACACGCTCAAGACGACACACCGTCCGGAGGATCACTATCCGTAGCCAGCGGGTAGTCGACCTTGATCTACCCGGGGTGCTCGGGCCAGCCAGCGGCAATGTGCGGCGGTCCGCAGCGGTCGGCCGGCGGGCTCTTCTGAAGGGCCGACAGATTGCTGCTACTCGCAGTGACCAAGGCCGGTCTGGGGTCCTGGGGGCCATTTGGGGACCAGTTTGGGACCGCGCTCGGTGAGCGCGTATGAGCGCCCGTGGGCGATAACGGGCATCTATGTACGAACTTGAACCCGACTGAGCATCGCGCGGGTTCGAGCCCTGTCGACTGTGGATCTCCATGATGAGCATCAACTTCCCATGTTTTCAACATGGTTGAGCAACATGAAAGCCGAGGCCGCGAGGCCTCCGCTGTCGACAATAGTTGAACCCGTGGGGGTCAAGGGGTCGCAGGTTCAAATCCTGTCGTCCCGACTGTGAAGTCGCAGGTCAGAGGCCGTTTCCACCGGATGGTGGGAGCGGCCTTTTCTGTTGGTGATCGTTGGGTGGTCGTAAGCCGGGGCATGGCACGGTTCCGTTCCCTGACGTTCTTTCATGCCGCTTTCGGATACTGGTCTCTGTGGGGCGGCCGGCGCTGTTCCGGCGGGCTGGTGGTCGGTTTGCGGTCGTAGCGCTCTTCTTCGTGGTCGAGCTGTTCGGCGATGGCGTCGACGGCTTGGTGGGCAGCGGTCTTGGTGAGGTGTCCGTAGATGTTGGCCGTGGTGGAGATCGTGGAGTGGCGCAGGGTCTTCGAGACGATGGTGAGTTCGACGCCTGCGGTGAGGGCGAGGGTGGCGGCGAGGTGTCGCAGGTCGTGGATGTTGGTGCGGGGGGCGCCTGCTTGGCGGGCGAGGTAGTGGAAGTGGTTGAGGACGTACTCGGGGTGGAGGGGGTGTCCGTCGTCGCGGCAGAAGACGTACCCGCCGCCTGGTGGCCTGCGCACTGCGGTGGTGGTCGGGTGGGGCCTGGTCCTGCGGCGGGCGAGGATCTTGTGGACGCGGGGTGAGAGGGCGACCCAGTCGCGGCTCTTGCGGGTCTTGGGGGTTGTGAGGATGAGCTTGTTGTTGTCGATCGCGGACAGGGTCCAGTGCACGTACAGGGTGTGGGTGTCGAGGTGGACGTCCTTCCAGTGAAGGCCGAGGGCTTCGCCTTTGCGTAGTCCGGTGCCGATGAGGACCTCGATGAGGTCGGCGAAGTCGGGGTCCGCGGCACGGCAGTAACGCAGGAAGCGGACGGCCTCGGCGGGCGTCCAGATGGTGCGCTCGTCGGCGGCCGGGCGGGGGATGACCGTGGGCCGGGCGACGTTGACCGTGAGGCGGTGGGTGCGGGCGGCGTCGCCGAGCGCGCTGGAGAGGGTGGCGAGGATGTGCCAGACGGTGGGGCGGCCACGGCCGGCGGCGAGTTGGGTGTGGACGAAGTTGTGGATGTGTTCGTAGGCGAGATCGTCGAGGTGGATCTGGCCGAGTGCGGGGATCAGGTCGTGGTGGACGTAGTCGCGGTAGCGGACCCAGGTCGTTGGCTTGAGCTGTAGCTGCTTGCCCGCGAGCCATTGGAGCAGGTAGTCGGCGAGGGTCTGGTTGGGGTCGGCGCTGATGCCGAGGGCGCGTCCGGTGAGGTAGCGGTGGAGGGCGGTGCGGGCTTCGTCCTCGGTGGGGAAGCCGCCGCGGCGCGTGGTGCGGTTGTGGCTGCCGGGTGTGGTGGCCGGGACGTCGACGGCGAAGGTCCAGGTCCCGTGGGATGGATCGGTGGCGAGGCGGGGGCAGCGGGTGCCGAGCTGGTGGCGCTGCTCGTCGCGGCAGCCGCAGCGGCGGTAGACGCGTCCCACGCTGTGGTGGGCGCGCATGGTGATCACCTTCTAGGGGTGCATGGAGTTGTCGGAACCCATTGTGATCCGTGCCGGGGGAGTGGCGGGGAAGCCGACGACCACAATCCGACCACCAGTCCCCATCCGACCCCTATGGCCTGGGCGGATCCCTTTACTTGTCCGCCAAGTGCGCTGCCGGTTGGGGATTTTCGTCCCGCGGTATCGGTGGGGTGGGGCAGGCTGGTGTCATGAGCTACGCGGTCACCGTGGACACCTGCCGGCCCGAAGGCACCCCTGAACTCGACCCGCTGCAGCGGGCGGGCGTCATCCATCTCCTGCGCGAGGGACTCGACGCGGTCGAAGCCATCGAGGGGAAGGAGGGCGAGATCGTCGAGATCACCGATCACTTCATCGGCGTCCACCCCGAAGGCGCGCTGTTGAAGGTCTTCGTTGACGCGCCCTCCCTGGAGGATGCCGAGGCCGCCATCGAAGCCGTGATCGGCGAGATCCTGGAACACACCGAGACGCTCGCCGGCTGGTCCATCCAGAGGTGCGAGGTCGAGCTGCACCTCGACTCGGCCAAGGAGAGCCTGGAAGCGGCCGACGGTCCCGACGCGCCCGCATCCGATCCGGCCGTCCGTGCCGCCACGCACCGCAAGACCTCGCCAGACGCAGCGTCGCAGCCCGCACTGAGTGACCAGGACCGAGAGAGGATGCGGGCGACCATGCGCGCGCTCGCGCCTCAACTCGCCGGCGTTGGCCTCGCGACCTTCGGGCACCTGACCGCGGAGGACATGGAGGACGAGGAGGACGAGGAGGAGTCCGACGAAGAGTTCAATGTGGCGCGTGAGGACGCCGAGCTCGCAGCCGGCGCGATCTTCTACTCCATCGACATCCTGCTGGATGAGCTCTTCGAGGACATCGACAGCCTCGGCGACAACCCCAATGTCGCCCAGTGCGAGGGAGGCCTGCTCCAACTCGAACGGCTGCCACTCCAGTTCGCTCACCTCTATACGCCGCTCTTCGCGCGCAAGCTGCTGGTCACCGCCGTGGACCTGACCGGCCGTCTGTGCCGAGGGGGATTCTCGCAACTCAGCAGCGTCGCGGAGGAACTGCTGCTTCGGCTTCTCCTGGAGACCACCGAGGCGACCCTCGATATCCACGGTCTGCTGGCTGGCGGAGTTCAGGAGGCGCTGGGCTCCTTCCGCGAGAACGTGTACGAGGACCTGGACCACGAATGGCTCTACGAGCCTGCCCTCGATGGGATCGGCCAGGACCCCGCTGCCGCGCTCCTCGGTGCCGCTCCGATGAGCGCGGACGACTGGTTCGCACCCTTCAACGGCAGCCGTCCGGTCCACCCTTACGCTGCTGGATCCGCCACTGAGGAGGAGTAGGCGCTGGTGGACCGCATGGCTGCCCGAACTCCGGCACCCGGCTGGTCATCGATCACTGACTGAGCGGCCGTCGTCGGCCATGCGCATGCCTGCGGTGGCCAGTGCGAGGATCGCTGCCGCACCGGAAACCCCTGCCAGGAAGGCGAACATCACCGGGGTGCCACCGATACGCGGAGCGAGGGCAGCGGTAGCCCAGGTTCCCGCTCCAGTCCTGCGCGCGGCATTGGAAGGGCCGTGGAAGCCTGGATTCCGAGCCCGACGGCCGGTTCGATCCGAAGGTCGGACGGTTCCCTCGGCCAGGGAGGCCCCGATGGCCAGTACCCACAACCAGCCCCCGGCCGGCAGCGCCGTCCCGGGCTCCTCACGGCATCCGCTACGGTCCGGCTGGATTGTCTTCGCCGCAGTCCTGATGATCTTCAGCGGAGTCATGGCGATCATCGAGGGGGCGCCGCCATTGCCAAGGACGACTTGCTCGTCCGGACGGCGAACTACATTTTCCTGCTCAGCGTGACCGGCTGGGGCTGGATTCATCTCATCCTCGGCAGGCGCCGGAAATCGCGAGAGCAGGTCCTTCCGGCGCATTCAATTTCGGAGTTCGACAGGAATGCCGCGTGCGCTGTCCAGCGGTCCCCTGGATGACGCCGGCGGGCGTGGCGCTTCGCTGTTCGCGGCCAGGGCAGGCGCTCCGCGCCCAGTCGGCCGCCCTCTCCATCCCTGGAGTCGGCGGCGCCGACAGGGCGGGAGGCATGCTCAACGAGGCTGCTCTCCATGTGTGTTGATGGTCCCGGTGCCTCGCGATCGGCGGCCCTGGGGAAGGGGCCTCGCGGAACCGGGGGTGAAATATCCGCCCGTGGCGGGCTGGGGCCTGCTAGAGTCGTTTTAGTTGCAGTAGTGGTTCCCATGAACTTTGTGTGCGCCTGCTGATGTATCGCAGGCGCCTTTTTGTTTCCCGGCTA
Source organism: Kitasatospora sp. NPDC054939 (assembly GCF_053610105.1). NCBI lineage: Bacteria > Bacillati > Actinomycetota > Actinomycetes > Kitasatosporales > Streptomycetaceae > Kitasatospora > Kitasatospora sp. NPDC054939. Next base: position 49,512 of record NZ_JBSGXP010000041.1, read on the forward strand.
TTTCCCGGGTGGGTGCTCATCGCGGCGACTCGAAACGCGCGCTGTGCGGGTTTCGGACAGCCCCTTGAAGGAGATTTCTTTATGGCTAATGGCACTGTGAAGTGGTTCAACGCGGAAAAGGGCTTCGGCTTCATCGAGCAGGAGGGTGGCGGTCCTGACGTGTTCGCCCACTACTCGAACATCAACGCCAACGGCTTCCGTGAGCTGCTCGAGGGCCAGAAGGTCGAGTTCGACGTCACGCAGGGTCAGAAGGGCCCGCAGGCCGAGAACATTCGTCCGCTGTAGTTTCTGCCATGGCACCCGCCTGGTAGCGAGGGGCCCGCACCGCGTACATGATGCCCGGTGCGGGCCCCTCGACATTGCTCCACCACGCATTCCCCGGCCGTTCAGGCCCCCTGGCTCCGCCACCGGCGGCCATCCCCACGCGAGACGCCCAGCGCCGCGTCCGGATCGGCGCCCTGCCGTGACATCCCACGGTTCGAGGATCTTCGCTCCCGCCCTCCGCGGTGAGCGTCGACCTGAGGTGACGTGCCGCACGGTTTCACCGTCCACGCCCCGCTCCCCATACTTTTCGGCCCGTTCCCTGGCGATCTCCTGCCGGCGCCCCGCGCTGCGGAGTCGCCTCGCGACGTGCCGTCCCAGGAAGGTTTCGCATGAACCGCTCCAGTCGCTCCCCGTACCAGAACACCAACTCCCGCTCCTCGGCCTCCGCCCGCTCCTACGGATCCCGCTCCGGCGGCAGCTCCTTCTACGGCGACCGGCCCGCCGGCGGCCGGAGCTTCCATCAGGGCTCGTCTGCTCAGGGCGAGTTCGCGATGCCGGTGAGCACCACCCCGGCGCTGCCGGCCGTCGAGGCGTTCGGCGAGATGGACATGCCGAAGGCGCTGCTGTCGGTGCTGACCCGCCAGGGCGTCACCACGCCGTTCCCGATCCAGGCCGCCACGCTGCCGAACTCGCTCGCCGGCCGTGACGTCCTGGGGCGTGGCCGTACCGGCTCCGGCAAGACCATCGCGTTCGGTCTCGCCGTGTTGGCCCGCACCGCCGGGCAGAAGGCCGAGCCGCGCCGGCCGCTGGCCCTGGTGCTGGTTCCCACCCGTGAGCTCGCGCAGCAGGTCACCGATGCCCTCACCCCGTTCGCCCACGCGGTTCGGCTGCGGATGGCGACGGTGGTGGGCGGAATGTCGATCGGACGCCAGGCGCAGGCGCTGAACCGGGGGGCGGAGGTCGTGGTGGCCACCCCGGGCCGGCTCAAGGACCTGATCCAGCGGGGCGACTGCCAGCTGGACGGGGTCGGCATCACGGTGCTCGACGAGGCCGACCAGATGGCCGACATGGGCTTCCTGCCGCAGGTCACCGAACTCCTCGCCCAGGTCGCCGAGGGCTGCCAGACGATGCTGTTCTCCGCGACCCTGGACCGCAACGTCGACCGCCTGGTGCGGCGCTTCCTGAAGGATCCGGTCACGCACTCGGTTGACCCGTCGGCGGGTGCGGTCAGCACCATGGAGCACCACGTGCTGCACGTGCAGAACTTCGACAAGAACGCCACGATCGCCCACATCGCCTCCCGTGACGGCGGGGTGATCATGTTCATCGACACCAAGCACGGCGCGGACCGCCTGGTGGAGGACCTCCTCGCGAACGGGGTGAAGGCCGCGGCCCTGCACGGCGGCAAGTCCCAGCCCCAGCGCACCCGCACCCTGGAGCAGTTCCGCACCGGCCAGGTCACCGCGCTGATCGCGACCAACGTCGCCGCACGCGGCATCCACGTCGACGGGCTCGACCTGGTCGTCAACCTGGACCCGCCCAGCGACCACAAGGACTACCTGCACCGCGGCGGGCGCACCGCCCGCGCGGGGGAGTCCGGCACCGTCGTCACGCTGGTGCTGCCCAACCAGCGCCGCGAGATGGCCCGCATGATGACCACGGCCGCCATCACCCCCGTCACCACCCGGGTCAGCGCCGGCGACGAGGAACTGGCCCGCATCACCGGCGCCCGCGTGCCCACCGGCATCCCCACCGTGATCGCGGCCCCCGTCGTCGAACGCCCCCGCCGCAGCGCCTCCACGAGCCGCGGCCGCCGCAGCCGCCCCGCCTACGCGGGAGCCGACGCCCGCGCAACCGCCACGGGCCGCGACAACCAGGGCTCCTCCGGCCGCCGCCGCCGGGCACCCCGCCGCGTCGCCCTCGCCGCCTAGCGCGTACGGGGGGCCCGGACTGCCGCCGCAGTCCGGGCCCCACCACCCACCAAGCGCAGAGCAGTCCCGGCCCGGTCCGGCACACCCGCCGGCCATCCCACCGCCAGTGCCCTGACTACCGCCGGCCCCGGCGGTGGATACGCGAAGGAGTCTGCCCATGACCATCACCCTCGAACGCCCCCCGGCCACCGCCACGGTCGGCGACCTCATGAAATGTCCGGAGCTGCAGATCAGCGACGACGTCATGGTCGACATGGCGATGGACATCCTGCAGAGCTCCGGCGCCGACCACCTCCTGGTCCGCGACGACGACGGCCGCTGCGCGGGACTGCTGACCCGCCTGCACCTGGCGCCGTTCCAAACCCGCTCCCGGTCCACCGAGCGCACCCCGGTGCGCGACATCGTCCTCGACCGGGCCCCGTTCGCCACCGCCGACATGCCCGCCGCCACTGCGGCCGCCGCCATGCGTTCCCGCGGCCTGGCCGTGTGGCCGGTGGTGGACCACGACGGCCACGCCATCGGCCTACTCAGCTTCTAGGCCCGGCGCGTCGGCGCCGACGCGCCGGCCATCGCGGTATCCGCCCGCAGCACGCTTCGCCCCTACCAGCGGATGCGCCGGGCCGGTGCGGCCTCACGCGAACCTGGAATCCCCCTGCGCGGAAGCGGTCTGCGTGGTCCGCGCCGTGAGGCAGGGTGTCGGGCAGCCGGGCCGGTGGAGAAGGGTCGGCCGGCGAACCGGAACCGAGGGGCTCGTGTCCCGGGCGGCCTGCGGTGAGCACCTGCTGCTCACCGCGGGCCGGTTTCGTCGGCCTGGATGGATGGGTCAGGTGTCGGCGGAGGGTTCCTGGCCGTGTTGGGAGCGGCGGAGCTGCTCGTTGATGCGCAGGGCTTCCTCGAGTTGGTCTTCGAGGATGATGATGCGGCAGGCGGCGTCGATGGCGGTGCCCTGGTCGACGAGGTCGCGGGCGCGCATCGCGATCCGAAGCTGGTAACGGGAGTAGCGGCGGTGACCGCCGTCGGAGCGCAGGGGGGTGATGAGGCCCTGCTCGCCGAGCGAGCGCAGGAAGCCGGGGGTGGTGCCGGTCATCTCGGCGGCGCGGCCCATGGTGTAGGCGGGGTAGTCGTCATCGTCGAACGAGCTGACGGCGTCGGGGGTGTGGGGTCGGATGGTTGCCGTGGTCACTGCACCTCTTCTTGTTGTTGTGTCCGGGGACGCGCTGAGGGGCCCCGGGGCCGTTGCGGCTCCCGGGGCCCCGAAGGGTTTTACACCATCTGTCGGCCTGTGGCCGACTTCCTCATGTCCGCCTCGCCCCGGGGGAGGGGGCGTGCGGGGATCGCGTATGCGTGACCGGAAACCACCGTCCTTGCCTTGGGGTCTTCGGAATCCGCCCGGGTGATGCCTCACGGGCCGGGCGATCCTGATGGCGTTCTGTCCCCTCCGTTCATCCTCTGTACTGACCGATTACTGCGAACTGCGGGTACTTCCACTACCGGGTACTGCGACCTGCTCGGAACTGCGGTGCTGCTGGTACTGCGAACTGCGTGATAGTGCCAACTACCCGGTGCTGCTGTGGCGGTCCTGGTGGTCCGCCGGTTCCGGCAGCCAGCCCCGTCGCCCGTCCTGCTCAACCGCTCGGCTTGGAACCCCACTGCCGGACTCCCAGCACGCGCGCCCGCAGTCTTGGGCGCCTTCACTGGGATACCGCGTACTGCGACTGCCGGTACTGCGCAACTCAACTTCACCTGCTGGTAATGCACTTACCGAACTGCGGTACCGCTCGGTGGTGGCCCCTGATACCTGCGGGCCGCCCGGCCCGGTCGCCAGTTCCGTCGCCGTCCTGCACCTGCTGTGGCTCCGGAACTCCGCTACCGCGCCGTCTTTTGCGTCACCTTCTTCACGCCCACCTGCCCGGCGCGTCTTTTGAACTGCGGTGCTGCTGGGCGGCGGCCCCTGATACCTGCGGGCCGCCCGGCCCGGCCACCGGTCCTGTCGCCTTACTGCGCCATCCCTGGCTTCAGGGCCCTGCAACCGTGCCGACCTGCGAACTTCTTTCCTGCTGCCCGCCAGTTCGTGTCTGGCGGGTGCCGCTTGACCTCGTCTACGAGAGAAACACTAACCACGGTGTGCGGCAATGTCTACTCCGACGGGCATAGATTTTGCGGTGTCGGTCGGGGAGGTAGTCTTCGCCCCGCGCAGGGCGGGGCGGCCGGTCGCCGCAGCTGCGCCAGGACGGAGGACGCCGCGTCCGGCGGCCACGACGACGAACGAACGGGAGGCGAGCGGTGGAAGGGCAGCAGGCCGCGCGGCAGGTGCGCACCCCCGACCCCGATACCCAGGTGTCGCTGGCGGCGGCCATCGCCGAAGCTGTCCGCGACCGCGACGAGCGGGTCCTGCGCCGGCTTCTGGCCCGCTTCGCCGAGCAGGCCGCCCTCACCGACCTGCCCGCCCTGCGCGACGCCATCGACACCACCGGGCAGCACGGCGACCGCCCGCCGGGAACCCGTTAGGCCGAGCCGGCCCGCCGCGCTCCCGGATCAGAAGGCACGGGCGGCGGCGTCGCAGGTCAGGCAGACGTACCCGGCCCAGCGCGGCGGATACCAGCCCTGTCCGGGCCGCTGCGGGCTCCACCGGTCGACCACCATGGACGAGGTGTCCATTCCGCACGCGGTCAGCGCCCCCGGGCCGCCGGTGGCCTTCGGCTCCGATGGTGCGGCGTGTACCCGCCGCGCCGACATGGCATCGACCTGGTCGTCCCGATCCCCAGGACGAGGGTGTCCAGCGGCTCGACCAGTTCCATCAGAACCACGATGCCCATGGGTCAACCGTGCGCGCGCCCGGCCGCGAACGCGACCGCACCGGGGCGCGGGGTGGTCGGCGGTGGACCGCGCCGGCCACCCCGCGCGCGGCTCGCCGCGCCGAGGTGGCGTTCATCGGTGTCACTGAGGGGCGCCCCGGGGCGGCGCACCAAGGCCCGGTGTGCGGAAGGAAGGGGGTCCCGGTCGCGCCCCGGGGTCAGGCGGTGATGGCCTCGCGTTCGGCCTAGGCCGTGATGGTGATCTCGTGGGGGTGGGCCTTCTCGCACAGTTCGAGAACTTCCTCCAAGGCGCTCTCCAGAACTGGAGCGACCTGCCTTCTCCGCCGTCGGCCCAGACAAGGGCTAGCCGGTGGTGCGCGGTGGCGGCCTGGGCGAGCAGGACCTGGGCTGCCGCGCGGTCGCCGATGTCCGCAGAGGTGACCATCACGGCCAGCAGCACGCCGAGGGTGTCGCCCCCTCGTCTCTCCGCACCCTCCCGGTGCGGCACCATCGCAGCAGCCACCGCTCCCCCGTGTCCAGGAACCGGCGGTCCACGTCACTCCGCACCATCCGGGTGCGGCACCATCGCAGCTGCGCCGTGACGCGGCTGATGTTCTATTCCTCGGCTGCCGCTCCGCTCCCATCTCGGCGCGGCACCACTACAGCGAGATCGGCGAGCACGACCTGATGAGTATCCCGAGCCACTTCCTTGTATGCGGTTGCCCACGGAGTGTGGCTGAGGGGTACAGCGGAAGGGGGGACCGGTGGGGACTTGCCGGGGACCACGCGTTGCTCACCATTGCCTCTGAGTCGCCTTTCGCGGAACGAACAGCGCGGGCTCTCTACCGTCTGACGTGCAGCGATCGCTATGGCCGGGCGACTGGGGGTCAAGGGGTCGCAGGTTCAAATCCTGTCGTCCCGACTGTGAAGTCGTAGGTCAAAGGGCCTGGAAGCCTAGAGCTTCCAGGCCCTTCCTGTTGCCCGGGGGTCCTCCGGGGACGCGATGGCCGCCGCCAGTGCGTCTACGCAGGTCAATGCCGGTCTACGGTCCGCCACGCGGGTGGCCCGGACGCTGTGGGGGTGGGGCCCAGGCTTGTGGGTCTCTGCCATCGACGGGGCTCGGAAGTGGCCGGGCGATCAACGGGCGCATGTCGGCTGACGCAGCGTTGCTTCTGCGATCCGCACTGAGGCCGGCCGCCGGTGGCGGGCTGGTTCACGCAGGGGTGTTGCGGGGGAGGAAGCCCGAGGGCCGGCGTTGGCAGGGGGCGCCAATGATGTTCGGGTATTCGGACGAGTGGTGGGTTCTGCTGTTCGTCCCGGTGGTGCTGTGGGTACCGCTCGGGCCCTTCGTCATGGGTGCCATGGGGGTGTGGTGTGGGGGTGTTCGCGGTCGACACGGTCCTGCCTGCGGACACCTGGGACGAGTCGACCTGGTGGGACAACTTCCTTGGCTACCTCGCCGTGGACGTCGGGGGCATCACGGTGCTGCCCTGGCTGCTCGGCTACGGCGTCACGCGTGTGACGCGCACCCTGCGTGCCCAGCGGAGCCGGGTGGCTGACCCTGCATTCGGTGGGGTGGGTAATGGATTTCCGCTGCAGCCCTCGGTGCCGTATGGTCGGTGTTACCGACGCGGGGTGGAGCAGCTCGGTAGCTCGCTGGGCTCATAACCCAGAGGTCGCAGGTTCAAATCCTGTCCCCGCTACCAAGAAGGCCGGGTCCGACGCATGTTGTGCGTCGGACC
>NZ_JBSGXP010000042.1:0-55018 GCF_053610105.1 Kitasatospora sp. NPDC054939
GGCGACCACCGAGGGCGCGCAGGCCAGCAGGAAGGCGGTGCCGAGCAGGACGACCGCGGCGGCCTGGCCGAGGTCCTTCTCGACCCGGTCGCGGGCGGCGGTGAGGTCGCCGGCCGCCAGCGCCCGGGCGACCAGCGGGAAGGTCACGGTGCAGATCAGGATCCCGGCGGTCATCGCGAGCTGGGAGACCTTGGCCGCGTAGTTGAGGTGCGAGATGGTGCCGGGCGGCAGCGCGGAGCCGAGGTAGCGCTCGACGAACACCTGGGCCTGGCGGGTCAGCGTGAAGGCGGCGACCGGCAGCAGGGCGAGCGGGATGAGCACCAGGGCGTCGGTGCTGCGGGTGCGGGGCCGGCCCTCCGGGTGGGCGGCGCGCAGCCGGCGGGCGAACGGCACGACCAGCAGCCCGGCCATCAGCAGGCTGCCGAGGGCGACGCCGACCGCCGCGGACCGCACGCCCCAGGCGGTGTGGCAGGTGAGCAGCACGGCGAGGATGCCGACGTTGTACGCGACGTAGATGCCGCCCGCGGCGCTGAAGCTGTGGTGGGCGCGGAGGGCGGCGGCCAGGTAGCCGGCGACGCCGAACGGGAGCACGGTGACCGCGGTGATCCGGGTGCAGGTGACGGCGAGTTCGGGGTTGGCGAGGCCGGGGGCGAGCAGGTCGACCAGTTGCGGGGCGCCGAGCGCGGCCCCGAGCGAGAGGGTGCTGAGCGCGAGCAGCAGCCAGGGGAGGGTGGCCCGCACCAGCTGGCGGACGGGGTCGGGGCCGTCGGGGTTCTCCTCGCGCAGCACGAGGGCCAGGGCGAAGGCCGGCACCATCAGGAAGGACATGGCGTCCTCGATGAGCAGCGGCGCCGCGGTCTCGGGGACGGTCCAGGCGACCAGGAAGGCGTCGGTGCCCTGGTTGGCGCCGAAGTAGCGGGCGAGCAGCAGGTCGCGGAGCAGGCCGAGGCCGGAGCCGGCCGCGCTGAGCACCGCGGTTACGCCGAAGGCCTTGGCGAGGAAGCCGCGCCGCGGCAAGGGGCGGGCCGCCGGGAGGGCGAGGGCGGGCTGTTCGGTGCTCATGAGGTGCGCTCCGGGGCGGTGCCGGGCCGGGCCGGGGCGGGCTCCGCGGCAGTGCGGGCGGCGAGGCCCAGGACGACGGAGGTCAGCACGGTGGTGGTGCCGCCGATGTCGGCGTACAGGAAGTCGACGAGCACCCAGGTGAGCAGGGCGAGGGCGGCGAGGCCGGTGCCCCGGGCGCGGCGCAGGCAGCCGGCCAGCAGGCCGAGGAAGAGCGCGGCGTACGCGGTGATGCCGATCAGTCCCTGCTCGCTGAGCACCAGGAAGTACATGTTGTGCGGGGAGAGCAGCGGTTCGCGCTGGAACCCGATGGTGGCGTCGGCGGCGTCGCTGCCGGAGGAGAGGCGCAGCGGGGCGTGGCTGTCGCGCAGTTGCTGGAAGGCCTTGGGTCCGGCGCCGGTGACGGGGTGGTCCTGCCAGATCCGCCCGGCGGTGCCCCACAGGTCGTAGCGGTCGGAGACGGACTGGTCGGGGGCGGCCGAGACGGAGCCGATCGATCCGAGGCGGTCGGTGACGCCGTCGGCGCCGAGACCGAGGCCGCCGATCAGGACGACGGAGGCGGCCAGCGCGAGGACGGCGTTGCGGACGGCGAGCCGGGCGTCGGCGCGCAGCAGCAGGACGGCGGCGGCCGCGGCGGTGGCGATCCAGCTGCCGCGGCTGAAGGAGACGGCGAGCGGAAAGGCCAGCAGGGCGGCGGCGGCGTACAGGGCGCGGCGCAGCGGGGCGGAGCCGGCGGGGCCGCGTTCGGCGAGGGCGAGGGCGAGGGCGGCGAGCAGGCCGAAGCCGACGACGGTGGACATCGCCATGATGTCGAGGGCGCCGAAGGTGCCGACGGCGCGGACGGGCCGGCCCTGGTAGGAGGCGCCGGTGCCGGTGAGGTACTGGTGGGTGCCGACCGCGCCCTGGACGAGGGCGGCCGCGACGAACGAGCCGAGGACGAGCCGCTGGTCGGTGCGGTCGCGCAGGGAGCAGAGCACGGCGGCCGGGACGAGCACGAAGACCTGGGTGAGCCGGACGAAGCCGGTGAGGCTGGCGGCCGGGTCGATGGAGCCGACGGTGGCGACGGCGGCAGCGAGGACCACGGCGCCGAACAGGGCCGCGGTGGAGCGGCCGATCGCCGGGGTGCGCCCGCGCAGCAGCCGGAGGCCGGTGAGGGCGACCAGGGCGAGCGAGGCGAGGTCGGCGGCGGTGACGTGGACGGCGGCGGTGACGTCCTTCTCGCCGGTGGGCACGCAGACCAGCAGGACGGTCGCGGCGGCCAGCAGGCTGGGCCGGTCGGCGAGGGCCGCCGCCGCCCGGGCCCGCAGGTGCGCGGGCCGGGCGGCGGCGGGGAGGGTCAGGGCCACGCTGGTTCAGCTCCCGTCCGGGTGGAGCATCAGGGCCGCGGTGCGGAACAGGATCTTGATGTCCTGCCAGAGGCTCCAGCTCTCGATGTAGCGGTTGTCGAAGCGGGCGCGGTCCTCGATGGAGGTGTCGCCGCGCAGCCCGTTGACCTGGGCGAGGCCGGTGAGCCCGACCGGGACGCGGTGGCGGTCGGCGTACTCGGGGTAGGCCTGGCTGAACCGCATGACGAAGTAGGGGCGTTCGGGGCGCGGGCCGACCAGGCTCATGTCGCCGCGCAGGACGTTCCACAGCTGCGGCAGCTCGTCCAGGGAGCTGCGGCGCATCAGCCGGCCGACGGCGCCCATCCGGTGGTCCTGGGAAATGTTCCAGCGGGTGGCGGACTCGTGCTCGTTGCTGGGGCGCAGGGTGCGGAACTTGAGGACGGTGAAGACGCGTCCGTCGAGGCCGGTGCGCTGCTGGCGGAAGAGCACGCCGGGGCCGGTGTCGAAGCGGACGGCGAGGGCGCACAGGGCGAGCACGGGGGCGAGGGCGATCAGGCCGAGGGCGGCGGCGGTGGCGTCCAGGGCGCGCTTGGCGGCCCAGCCCGGGCGGCGCATGGCGGGGCGGCCGACGCGCAGGCAGGGGAAGCCCCAGAGGTGGTCGCCGCCGAGCCGGCGGGTGGTGTCGAGCGAGCCGTACTCGCGCAGCGCGGGCAGCAGCCAGACCTGGCAGCCGAGGCCGGCGGCGGTCCGCAGGGCGGCGGCGGTCTCCGCCCCGTCGGCGGCGCCGGCGGTGGCGAGGACGTGGTGGACGCGGTGGCGGCGGATCTCGCGTTCGAGGACCTCGCGGCCGCCGAGGACCGGCAGGTCGGTGTCGTCGGCGAGCAGCGGCGGGTCCGCGTCGATGAAGCCGACCGGGCGCATCCCGTACTCGCGGCGCTCGGCGAGGGTGGCGGCGATCCGGCGGCCGAAGCGGCCGGCGCCGAGCACCAGGACGGCGCTGGGGCGGTTGCGGCGGACCCGGCGGACCAGGTGGTAGACGAGGGCGCGTCCGCAGGCGGCGAGCAGCAGTTGGGCGGCCAGCAGGGCGGTGAGCCGGGTGGGGGTGGCCGGGCCGCAGTCGGGCCAGCGGCCGTCCAGCCCGCCGGCCAGCGTGACCGCGAAGGCGGTGGCGACGGCGGCCCGGACGGCCAGCGCGGGGAGTTCGTCGAGGACGGCGAGGGTGAGCCGGGTGCGGTAGAGGCCGCCGGCCAGGTTGAGCACGAGCAGGACGGGCAGCACAGCGGTGGCGCCCAGGAGGGGGGCGACCTTGAGGGCCGGGTCGACGCCGCGGTTGGCGATCGCGGTGGCGGCGCCGAGGGCGAGGACGTCGACCGCGATCAGGGCGACCGGGAGGGCGAGCCGGGAGCGGATCGGCTTGCGGTGGCGGCCGATCGGCATCGGGATCCGGCTGTTGGCCGCCCGGGAGGACCCCGGGCGGTCCAGCACGCCGGTGACCGGCCGCCCGCGGTCGGCCAGGGACCGGCTCGGTCGTGGCACGCTCTCGTGGTCAATGGTCATCAGTGCACGAACTCCCCTGCTGTGTGCCCGGGGTGACGGCGTCCCGGCGCCGGGCGGCCGGGAGCGCGCGTCGCGGCCCGGTGGGCGCGGTCCCGACTCCACCTGCTGCCGCTGACGACTTTCGATTTCGCCCCGAATTTCACGGAAGAAATCGAATCGAAGCAGGCGAAATCAGACAATACCGAGCGCCGATCTGAATGCTGGAAGTCGACTTGCCATTTCATTCCAGCCGCCCATTAATAGGAATTTCCGACTTGATCCTCGTCCTATTCGGCCGAGGTGTGCGAATACGGCAACACCGGAAACGGCGGGCATTCACGGCCTGTGAAACGATCAGATCGGCTCAGGGACACGGGTGCGCCGCCGCCGGGCCGCGGGCAGCATCTGGTACAGCGCGTCCACCCGTTCGACCACCGATCGCACATCGTGCCGCGCCAGGACGTGCTCCCGACCGTGCGCACCCCGTCGATCGCACTCGATCGGATCCGACAGCGCATCGGCCATCCGGGCAGCCAGCGCGGACGCATCCCCGGGCGGCACCAGCGCGGACGCGCGCTCGGCCGGCGGCAGGCACTCCCGGGCCCCCGGCACATCGCTCAACAGGACCGGCCGGCCCGCCGCCATCGCCTCCAGCGGCGCCAGCGCCATCCCCTCCCAGCGCGAGGGCAGCACCACCAGGTCCGCCGCCGCCAGCCACGGCCGGGGATCCGGCACGTCCCCCACCAGCCGGACACTCGCCGGCTCGGCCGACTCCCGCACCGCCGCGGCCAGCACCGCCGCGTCCGGCCCCCCGCCGACCAGCGCCAGCCGGGCCCGCGGCAGCCGGCGCAGCACCTCGGGCCAGGCGGCCAGCAGCACGTCCTGGCCCTTCTGCCGGCAGAGCCGGCCCACGCAGACCGCCAGCGGCGCCTCCAGGTCCAGGCCCAGCGCGATCCGGGCGGCCCGGCGCTCGGCGGGCGCGTAGTGGCGCACGTCCACCCCGTTCGGCACCACCGCCCACGCCCCGACGACACCCGCCGCCTCGCCGTCCGCCCGCTCCCGGGCACTGACGCACAGCAGCCGGTGCGCCCAGCGGGCCGCATACCGCTCCCAGCGGATTGTGGCGGTGGCCAGGGCGCCCTCGACCGCCGCGAAGGACCAGGCATGCGGCTGGAAGACGGTCGGCACCGTGCCGCGCAGCGCCAACCGGCCGGCCAACCCGGCCTTAGCGCTGTGCAGGTGGACCACGTCCGGGGCCGCCTCCCGGACGATCCGGCGCAGCCGCCACGCCTCGGCCGGCACCGAAGGGCCCGGCGAGCGGCGGGCGGGCCAGTCCCGGACCAGCGCCCCCGCGGCGGCGGCCTCGGCGGCCAGCCGGCCGCCCGGCGGACAGGCGACCAGCACCCGGTGGCCGGCCTCGCGCTGACCCCGCGCCAGGTCCACGACCACGCGGGCGACCCCGCCGTCGACCGGCTGGGAGATGTGAAGGATCGTCATATGCACGGCGGCGAGCCTAGGGTGGCGCCGCCGTGCCGGACGGCCGTCCTCACCCGCAGGTGGCGGCCGTCCACCCGTACGGCACCGGGGCCGTACGGGTGTGCGCACCGGTCGAGCGTGCGTTCCCGGCGGGGCGGGCTCCGGCGCGGGTCGCGGGAGCGCTCCGGGGCGGGGGTTCCCGCGGCGGGGCGGGGCCGGTTCCGCGGCGGGCTGTTCCGGCGCCGCCGGTCAGGGGGAGGCCGTCAGCGGACCTCGTCGACCAGGGCGGCGAGCACCTGGTCGTGGATGCGGTTGAGGCCCTTCGGGGCGAAGGTCCGCTCGAAGAAGCCGCCGATGCCGCCCGCGCCCTGCCAGGTGGCCGAGACGGTGACCCGCGACCGGCCCTCGCCGGCCGCCGCGACCGTCCAGGTGATCACCATCGACGAGTTGGCGTCCTTCTCCACCAGCTGGTCCGGGCTCGGCGCCGACACGGAGAGCAGGCAGTCGCGCACCCGCTTCTCGGTCGCCTGCAGCCGCCAGTGCACCTGGGTGCCGGCGCCGGTGCCGCCCGCCCGCACCTCGTACTCGCTGTACTGCGCCGGCAGCAGCTTGGGGCGGGTCACCTGGTAGTCGGCCAGCGCCTCGTAGACCCGCTCGGGGGTGGCGTCGTACTCCCGCGACGTGGTGGCCAGCACCTGTCCCATGACCTTGCTCTCTTTCCTGCGGATTCCTGCGGACGTCGGTTATCACGGCAAGCCAACCACAGGAGCAGGGCGGCGACAGCCGGAGGTGCCCGTACGGCACCGCTGCGGGCTCCGGGCCGTCGGCCTGCACCGGGCTGCGGGCTTCCACGGGCTCCGGCAACCGGGTCGCGGTCCCCGGGGCCGGGCGGGCTAGGGTGGCCGGTGTGCTCGATCAGGTGACAGCAGTGCGCTACGTCGACCCCCTGCGGGCCGGCGGTTCCGTGCCGGGCGTCGTCGAGACCGACGACCTGGGCACCTATGTGGTCAAGTTCACCGGCGCCGCCCAGGGCCGCAAGGCACTGGTGGCCGAGGTGATCGTCGGCGAACTCGCCCGGCGGCTCGGCCTCCCGGTGCCCGAACTGCGCCTGGTCGCCTTCGACCCGGCCGTCGCCGCCGACGAACCGGACAGCGAGATCCAGGACCTCCTGCGGGCCAGCGCCGGACTCAACCTCGGGATGGACCTGCTGCCCGGCGCCCAGGACTTCACGCCCGGCTCGATCCCCGTCGACCCGGTCGCGGCGGGACGGATCGTCTGGCTCGACGCCCTCACCGGGAACGTCGACCGCACCGTGCACAACCCCAACCTGATGGTCTGGCACCGCCGGCTGTGGATGATCGACAACGGCGCCGCCCTGGTCTTCCACCACCGCTGGTCCGGCGCCGACGCCGCCCTCGGCAAGCGCTACGACCTCAGCGCCCACGCCCTCGGCGGGTACGCACCCGACGTCCGGCTGGCCGACGAGGACCTCGGCCCGCAGGTCACCGTCGGGCTACTGGAGGAGGTGGTCGCCCTCGTGCCCGACGAGTGGCTCGCCGACGAGCCCGGCTTCACGTCGGTGGCCGCACTGCGCCGCGCCTACGTGGAGCACCTGGCCGCCCGGGCGGTGCTCTCCGAGCAGTGGCTGCCGGAGGGCTTCGCCACCCCCGACCAACTGCGCGAGGCCGAACGGCGCCGGGCCGCCCGCACCCGCGCCGGCCGCCCGGCCTGGCTCCAGGAGGTGCCGGACCTGCACGGCAAGCCCTCGGTGGAGACCCAGTGGGGGCGTCCCTTCGAGGACTGACCCGCGGCGGGACCGGGTGCCCGTCGGCCGGAGCCCGGGCGGCGGGCCGGCCCGGGACCGGAACGCAACGGGGCGGGGAGTGGGACCCGAATCCCACTCCCCGCCCCGCTCGGTTCAGCTCAGCGGTCCGGCCGCCCCGGAGGGCGGACCGGTCGGCCCGTCAGATCAGAGCCACCACTGCACGGCCTTCTCGGCGTTGATGATGCCCGCGCCGTAGAAGCCGTTGTCGTCGTCGGTGCCCTCGCAGGTCGCCTTCCAGGTGTCGGTGCCACCCGGCTTGTACACGCCGGCCGGGCAGGCGTGCGACTCGGCCTGGTTGGTGAGCAGCTCGGTCAGCTCGTCCGGGTTGGCCCACGGGTGGGTGCTGGCGAGCAGCGCCACGACACCGGTGGTGTGCGGGGCGGCCATCGAGGTGCCCTGCATGTAGCCGTACTTGTTGCCGGTGATGGTGGAGAGGATCCGGCCGTTCTTGTCCGGGGTGTCCGGGATCTGGTACAGGCGGTCGCCACCGGGGGCGGCCACGGTGACCTTGCCCTTGCCGTACGTGGAGTAGTACGACTTGTCGCCCTTGACGCCCACGGAGCTGGTCACCACGACGCCCGGCAGCTCGGTCGGGAGCGACAGGCAGTCCTTGGTGATCGGACGCTCGGCCGGGGTGGTGTCGTCCGGGCTGGAGGTGTCGACCGTCTTGTGGGCCAGGTCGAGGTTCTCGTTGCCCGCGGCGGCGACGTTGAGCACGCCCTTGCGCTGCGAGTACTCGACCGCGCGGCGCACGGCGGTGAGGATCGCCGCCTGGTCCGGGTCGTTCTTGCAGTTGAACAGCCACGGGTCCACGTAGTAGCTGTTGTTGGTGACCTCGAACTTGTGGTCACCGGCCCACACGAAGCCGCAGATCGCGTACTCCGGGTAGATGAACCCGCCGTCGTCGACGACCTTGACCGCGGCCAGCTTGACGTTCGGGGCGACGCCCGCGATGCCCTTGCCGTTCTTCGCGGCGGCGATGGTGCCGGCGACGTGGGTGCCGTGGTCGCTGGTGGTCGGCTGCCAGGCCTTCCAGTCGGTGTTCGGCTTGCCGCCGTCTATGCAGGAGACGGACTTCGCGGCGTCGATGTTGGCGGCGAGGTCCTCGTGGGTGCCCTCGATGCCGGAGTCCAGCACGCCGACGGTGACCTGGCGGCTGCCGAGCGACAGCTTGTGCGCCTTGTCGGCACCGATCTGACGGAGGTCCCACTGGTTGGCCTCGTACGGCTCCGCGCCCTGCGCCGGCGCGGCGGTCGGCTCGGCGGCGACCTCGGCCTTCTGCGTGTCGGCGGCGGTGATGCCCTTGGTCCGGCTCGCGCCGACCGAGTCGACACCCTTGGCGTTCCGCAGCTTGGCCGCGAACTGGGGGTCGGTCGAGCGGGCGATGACCACGCCGATCTGGCTGTACGAGTACACGACGCTGCCGCCGAGGGCGGTGACCGCCTTCTCGACCTTCTGCACCTGGCCCTGGTTGGCCTTGGTGTTGACCACGTAGCTGAGCAGCGGCCCGGTGGTCTCGGCGGTGTTCCCGGTGGCCGCGACGGCGGTGCCGGTCGGCAGGGCGAGGGCGCCCGCGGTGGCGAGGGCGAGGCCCGCCGCCGCATACCGGGTCCGGCTGATCCGAGGAACTCTCATAGGGGTTGGCCCTCCCGAGTCTTCATGCACCTGTGGTTTGGCAGGTGCATTGGAATGATCGGGACGCTAGTGAACATGCGTTGCAATCCGCAAGGGGTAGTCATCTAATCGACACACTTCGGCCATCTGCGGAAGGCGGAACTCCGCAGGTCGGCCGGGCGGACGGCCCGTCAGCGCCGCCCCGGGGCGTCCGAGGTGTGTCGGGCGTGTCGATTCTGCGAAGATTCACACGGGGGTGGTACGGCGGACGGCGGTGCGGGGGCGGCGCGGGTCGTACGGCGGTGCGGGTCGTACGGCGTTGGTACGGCACGCGCAGGTACGGCGGTGCGGGCCGATCGGGTGACGCGGGCGGGCCGGGCCCAGTCTGGCAGCTGCCTCAGACTCCGTACAGACGCCGGGCGTTGTCGGCGGCGACCCGGCGGGCGAGCAGTTCGGCGTCGGCCGCGGAGCAGGCGCCGTCGGCCCGCCAGCCGTCGAGCAGGACGCCGAGCCCGTGCCGGAACTGGGCCGCGCCCACCAGGTGGAGTTCCGCCGGCCCGTAGGCGTCGGTGGAGAACAGCAGCTTGCCGAACGGGACCAGCTCCAGCATCTCCCCCAGCACCACGGCCACCTGCGGCCCGGTGTACGAGGCCGTCAGCCCGAGGTCGGTGTACACCTGCGGGAACGCCTGGGCCAGCCAGCCGGCCTGGCGGTGGTACGGGTAGCAGTGCAGCAGTACCAGCGGCACCCCGCTGGGCTCGGCCGCCCGAATGAAGTCGGCCAGCAGCGAGGGGTCGGCGCGGTGCAGCGTCAGGTCCGGGTCGCCGAAGCCGGTGTGCAGCTGGATCGGCAGGCCGAGCTCCGCGCAGACGTCCAGCGCCGTCCAGAGCAGGTGGTGCAGCAGGACGGGCTCGGTGAGCCTCCCGTGCCCCGCTCGCAGCCGGGCGCCCGCCGCCGCGACCACGGCCGTCTCGGCGGGCCGCTCGGGGGGCACCGCCAGCCCGTGCCGGTAGGCCAGCACCGACTTGACCGCCACCGCGCCGGTGGCGGCCGCGGCCACCGCCTCCCGGACGGCGGCGGGCCAGGCCCCGGCGGTCGGGGTCAGCGCCTCGGCCACCGTCTCCAGCCGGACCACCTCGCGGACCCGGGCCCCCGAGGCGTCGGCGAACTCGCTGAGCGGCAGCAGCGGGTGGCCGCCGGCCTCGGTGAGTCCGGTGTCGACCAGGCAGGTGTCCAGGTCGGCCGCCGCGAGGAGGCGCCGGGTGGCCTCCTGGCCGCCCAGCTCGCGCCGCCGGGCCAGGTAGTCGGCGGCGGGCGCACGGGCCGGGAGGCCGAGCGCGGGAGGGCACCAGCGGCGGACGGCGAGGCCGAGCGCGCTGTCCAGCGGCGGGGTACCGGGCGGCGGCGGGCGGTCGGACTCGGTGAACAGCCCGGCCAGGACGTCGTCCGGCAGGTCGGCCGCCACCACGCTGTGGCAGTGGTGGTCGACGAGCGCGGGGACGTCCAGCGAGGGCATCGTCAGTACCTCCAGCGGGTGGCCGCCACCAACTGCTCGGGCGTGGCCGAGGCGTACTGCTCGCTCTCGGCCCGGCGCACCGCCAGCACCGCCTCGTACAGCGGGTCGCCGAGCGCCTCGCGCAGGACGGCCGACTTCTCGTACGCGGCGATGGCGTCCGCCGGGGCGGCGGGCAGCCGCGGAACCGTCCCGGGGGCGGCGTCGGCCGGATCGTCGGTGAACTCGGGCGGCAGGGCCTGCCGCTGGTCGAGCCCGGCGAGGCCGGTGGCGATCAGCGCGCCGATCGCCAGGTAGGGGTTGGCGGTCGCGTCGAAGCACTTGACCTCCGCGTTGGCCGCGGTGGCCCGCTCCCCGATCGAGCCGGTGACCAGCCGCAGGGCGGCCTCGCGGTTCTCCAGGCCCCAGCACTGGTAGGCGCCCGACCAGTGCTGGGGCACCAGGCGCAGGTACCCCGCCGGGCTGGAGGAGCCGAGCACCAGCAGCTCGGGCAGCGCCCCGAGCACCCCGGCGAGGAAGCCCTCCCACTCGGCGGTGAGCCCGTACGGACCGGGGCCGCCGCGGGCGAGGTTCTGCCCGTCGCGCCAGAGGCTGAAGTGGACGTGGCCGCCGTTCCCCACCGCGCCGGCCTCGACCAGCGGGGCGAAGGAGGTGCGCAGGCCGTGCCGGGCGGAGACGGCCCGGATCGTGTGCCGGACCAGCACGGAGGTGTCCGCCGCGCCGACCGGCCCCTCCGGCTCGACCGACACCTCGAACTGGCCGGGGGCGTACTCGGGGTGGATCTGCAGGACCCGCAGCCCCTGCCGGGACAGCGCGCGCAGCACGTCGCGCAGGTAGTCGGAGAGGTCGGTGAGCCGCTGCATGCCGTACGCCGGGCCGTGCGTCGGGTACTGCGGCTCCTGCTCGGGCGGCCCGGCGAGTGCGACCACCCACTCGATCTCGATGCCGGCCTTGAGGGTGAGGCCGCGCCCGGCCGCGGCGGCCACCGCCCGACGGGTGAACAGCCGCTGGCAGCCGGGGTGCGGGTTCCCCGACTGGGTCCAGCGCTCCCCCGGCGCCCAGGCCCACCCGGGCTGGGCGGCCAGCGGGACCAGCCGGTCCAGGTCGGGGTGGAGCCGGAGGTCCCCGGTGGGGCCGCCGATCAGCCGGCTGGTGGTGATGGTGTCGTCGGACTGGAAGACGTCGAAGCAGGGCGCGGCGCCGACGCCCCACTGCGCGGCGTGCACCAGGCCGTCGAGCGGGACGGCCTTCACCCGGGCGATGCCCGCGTTGTCGACCCAGGTGACGGCGACCGCCTCGACCTCGCTCGCGCGCAGCCGCTCGACGGCGGCCTGCGCCTGCCCGGCGCGGTCGGCACGGGGCGGCAGCGCGAGGGCGGCGAGCGGGCCGCCGAAGGCGGTGGTGTGCTCGGGGCGGCCCGCGGGGTCGACGGTTCGGGTGCTCATGACTCCATGCTCCCTCCGGCACCGGGCGGCCGGAATTCCCCTATCGGGTGGTTCGGGAGGACGGCGATCCGGTCGTTCACTCGTTCGAGGGAGGGCGCGGGCCGACCGGCCGGACGCGGGGCGCTCCGGGGACGAACCCCGCCCCCGGGAGGCGCGGGGCGGTGGCGGCGGACCCGGTCCCGGCCCCCTCGCCCGGGCCCCGAACGACTTCCGACCGGACCCGCCGCACCCCTTCCTACGCGGCGGTAGCTTCGCTACAGTGACCGCACGCACCACCGCCGGGCTTCGGGAGCCGCACCGGCGGGGTCGTCGCCCGGCGCGCCATCGCGCGGCGTGGGCGGCGGCGGTCGAGTGCGTCCTTCCCCGGCCAGGTGCCGCCGCTGCGCGGCCGGCCGGTCCCTTCCTCGCATCAGAGCCGCTTCCTTCGTCTTCGAGCGCCTGAGTACCACGGCACACCCCCAGCACGGCCGGAGCGGACCGGCCGGGCTGCGGGCGCCGCAACCGTCATCTCCCAACTCCCGTGCGCGGACCCTCCTCCGGCGCGCGCCGCCCCCGGCGTCCCCGGGCGCGGCGGCGCGGTCGCCGGAGCGCGCACGGGCCCCTCATGACAAGGAGTCAGGACCTATGGAGCGTCCCTTTCCCACGGTCGCCGTGGTCGGCCTCGGCACGATGGGTGCCGGTGTCGCGGTGGCGGTCGCCAGGAGCGGCCGACGGGTGATCGGCATCGAGGCGGACGAGGACTCCGCGGCACGGGCGCTGGCCCGGATCGAGGAGTCGACCGAGCGCGCGGTGGCCCGCGGCCGGCTCACCGCCGAGGAGCGCGGCGCGCTGCTCGGCCTGCTCACGGTGGGCCACGAGCTGGCGGCCGCGGCCGGCGCCGACCTGGTGGTCGAGGAGGTCCCCGAGCAGATCGAGCTGAAGCGCGAGCTGTTCGCCGAGCTGGACCGGATCTGCCCGCCCGAGACCGTGCTGGCGACCGGCACCACCGCGCTGTCGGTGACCCGGATCGCGGCCGCCACCGCCCGCCCGGAGCGGGTCCTCGGCCTGCACTTCTTCAACCCCGTGCACAGCATGAAGCTGGTCGAGGTGGTGCGCACCGTGCTCACCTCCCCGCAGGTGGCCGAGGAGGCCGCGCAGTTCGCCCGCGAGCTGGGCAAGGAGCCGGTGGCGGCCGGCGACCGGGCCGGGTTCGTGGTGAACGGCCTGCTCTTCGCGTACCTGAACCAGGCCGCCGCGATGTACGAGTCCAAGTACGCCACCCGCGAGGACATCGACGCCGCGATGCGGCTGGGCTGCGGCCTGCCGATGGGCCCGCTGGCCCTGCTCGACCTGATCGGCGTGGACACCGCCCGCACCGTGCTGGAGGCGATGTACGAGCAGTCGCGGGACCGCCTGCACGCGCCCGCACCGATCCTCGGCCAGCTGGTGGCGGCCGGGCTGCTGGGCCGCAAGTCGGGCCGCGGCTTCTACACCTACGAGGCACCGGGCTCCTCCCGGGCGGTGGACGCGGTCGCCGGACCGGCCGCGGCGAAGGTGCCGGGCCGTGAGGTCCGCACGGTCGGGGTGTGCGGTTCCGGCACCATGGCGACCGGCATCGTCGAGGTGTTCGCCAAGGCCGGGTACCCGGTGCTGCTGGCCGCCCGCAGCCTGGAGAAGGCCGAGCGGGCCAAGGCGCAGCTGGCGAAGTCGCTGGAGCGCTCGGTCAACCGCGGGCGGCTCACCGCCGAGCAGCGCGACGCGGCGCTGGAGCTGGTCACGCCGGTCGGGCAGTACGGCGAGCTGGCCGACGTGGACCTGGTGGTCGAGGCGGTCGCCGAGGACCTCGCCGTCAAGCGGGAGCTGTTCGCCGCCCTGGACGCGGTCGTCAAGCCGGGCGCGGTGCTGGCCACCACCACCTCCTCCCTCCCCGTGATCAGCTGTGCCTCGGCCACCTCCCGGCCGCAGGACGTCATCGGGATGCACTTCTTCAACCCCGCGCCGGCCATGAAGCTGGTCGAGGTCGTCTCGACCGTGCTGACCGCCCCGGACGTGACCGCGACCGTGCTGGAGCTGTGCACCGCGGTGAAGAAGCACCCGGTGGAGTGCGGCGACCGGGCCGGCTTCATCGTGAACGCGCTGCTCTTCCCGTACCTGAACGACGCCGTGCGGATGCTGCAGGAGCACTACGCGACGGTGGACGACATCGACACCGCGATGAAGCTCGGCTGCGGCTACCCGATGGGCCCGTTCGAGCTGCTGGACGTGGTCGGTCTGGACGTCTCGCTGACCATCGAGCAGGTGCTGCACCAGGAGTTCCGCGAGCCGGGGCTGGCCGCGGCCCCGCTGCTGGAGCACCTGGTGGCGGCGGGCTGCCTGGGCCGCAAGACGGGCCGCGGCTTCCGCGACCACGCGCGCCGATGACGGCGCCCGCGCCGAAGCCGCCGGGCGGCGCCGGCGACGCGCGCCCCGCCGGGTCGTACGGGCCCGCACGGCCGGGCTGGAGCCCCGGGGCGGCCTCCGCCCGGTGGCCCCGGCCGGCCGTGCCGGGGCCGGTCGCGCCGGTACGCCGGGGAAGGCCGGCCGACCGGACCGCCGGGCCGTGTAGCGTTCCGGACATGGATCGGGTTCAGTCAGCCTCCCCGCAGCAGCCAGCCGCACCGCGCACCGCCGACCGGCCGGCCGGCGCCGGCCAAGACCCGGGCCCCGGCAGCCGCCGGGCGGCGGCGCAGCGCCAGCAGATGCGCCAGGACCTCGCCACCGCGGCGATGGAGCTGTTCGCCTCGCAGGGCTACGAGGAGACCACGGTCGACCAGATCGCGGCGGCGGCCGGGGTGGCCCGGCGGACCTTCTTCCGGTACTTCCGGTCGAAGGAGGAGGCGATCTTCCCGGACCACGACGACACGCTCGTCCGGGTGGCCGACCTGCTGGCGAGCGCCGAGCCCGAGGAGCACCCGCTGGACGTGGTGTGCCGGGGTATCAAGGAGGTGCTGCGGATGTACGCCTCCACCCCCGCGGTCTCGGTGGCGCGGTACCAGCTGATCCGCCAGGTGCCGGCGCTGCGCGAGCGCGAGATCGCCGTGGTGGCGCGCTACGAGCGGCTGTTCACCCGCTACCTGCTGGGCCGGTTCGACGCCGCCGAGGAGATCCCGCCGGGCTGGCAGCGCGGCGGCGAGGACGACTCGATGCTGGCCGAGGTGTCGGCGGCGGCGGTCGTCGCCGCGCACAACCACGTGCTGCGGCGCTGGCTGCGGGCGGGTGGGCGGGGTGACGTGGAGGCGCAACTGGACCACTCCTTCGAGGTCATCCGGGGCACGTTCTGGGCCTCCGCCGCGCCCGGTGCGCGACGGAGGGGGTCCCTGGTGGCACCCGGTGCCACTGTGACGCCGCTGGAGGCGGTTGCCACGAGCGCACTGAGTGCCAGTCCCGGGGGTGAGGTTCTCATCACAGTGGCCCGCACCGACGCCCCGCTCGACGTCGTGGTGGACAGCATCAAGGCCGCGCTGATCAGCGCGCAGCGCGTCTGACGGGCGGCGTTTCCGCAGCTCACAGGCGTTTCGAGGGCCCGTGCCGGCAATCCGGCGCGGGCCCTTTCCGCGCCCTCCGCCGCCTCCTCGAACGCGGATCCGATTCACCTGAATTGATGACACCGGGTGTCTTTACGAGTGGCACAGGGTGCCACTACCTTGTTACCCACCAGTCGCGGCGCCGCGGCTCCCCACCTCGGCGCGCCGTCGTCCGGCGCTTCCACACCCCGGGAGCGACCCCCCAGCTGTACCCATCCACCAACTCTCAGCGAAGCCGGTGTCCGCTCCCGGCTCCCCCAGACGCCCTGTGCCCTCACACAGGTACGCCTTCGGAGGCAGCCATGAAGGAAATCCTCGACGCGATCCTCAGCCCCGACAGCACCTCGGCGGACTTCGCCGCCCTGCAGCTGCCGGACTCCTACCGCGCGGTGACGCTCCACAAGGACGAGGAGCAGATGTTCGCGGGCCTCGACAGCCGCGACAAGGACCCTCGCAAGTCGCTCCACCTCGACGAGGTCGCCCTCCCCGAGCTCGGCCCGGGCGAGGCCCTGGTCGCCGTCATGGCCAGCGCCGTGAACTACAACACCGTGTGGAGCTCGATCTTCGAGCCGGTCTCCACCTTCGGCTTCCTGGAGCGCTACGGCCGGCTGTCGCCGCTCACCAAGCGCCACGACCTGCCGTACCACGTCCTCGGCTCCGACCTCTCGGGCGTGGTGCTGCGCACCGGCGCCGGCGTCAACGCCTGGAAGCCGGGCGACGAGGTCGTCGCGCACTGCCTGTCGGTCGAGCTGGAGTCCCCGGACGGCCACAACGACACGATGATGGACCCGGAGCAGCGCATCTGGGGCTTCGAGACCAACTTCGGCGGCCTGGCCCAGATCGCACTGGTGAAGACCAACCAGCTGCTGCCCAAGCCGAAGCACCTCACCTGGGAGGAGGCCGCCTCCCCCGGCCTGGTCAACTCCACCGCCTACCGCCAGCTGGTCTCGCAGAACGGCGCGGGCATGAAGCAGGGCGACAACGTGCTGATCTGGGGCGCCAGCGGCGGCCTCGGCTCGTACGCCACCCAGTACGCGCTGGCCGGCGGCGCCACCCCGATCTGCGTCGTCTCCAACGCGCAGAAGGCCGAGATCTGCCGCGCCATGGGCGCCGAGGCGATCATCGACCGCTCCGCCGAGGGCTACCGGTTCTGGAAGGACGAGCACAACCAGGACCCGCGCGAGTGGAAGCGCCTGGGCTCGAAGATCCGCGAGTTCACCGGCGGCGAGGACGTCGACATCGTCTTCGAGCACCCGGGCCGCGAGACCTTCGGCGCCTCGGTGTACGTCACCCGCAAGGGCGGCACCATCGTCACCTGCGCCTCCACCTCGGGCTACATGCACCAGTACGACAACCGCTACCTGTGGATGTCGCTGAAGCGGATCGTCGGCTCGCACTTCGCCAACTACCGCGAGGCCTTCGAGGCCAACCGCCTGGTCGCCAAGGGCAAGATCCACCCCACCCTGTCCAAGGTCTACTCGCTGGAGCAGACCGGCCAGGCCGCCCTGGACGTCCACCAGAACAAGCACCAGGGCAAGGTCGGCGTGCTCTGCCTCGCCCCCTCCGAGGGCCTGGGCGTGCGCGACGCGGAGCTGCGCGAGAAGCACCTGCCGGCCATCAACCGCTTCCGCGACATCTGAGGCTCCGATGACTGATCAGAAGCGCGACCGCCCCTGGCTGATGCGCACCTACGCCGGGCACTCCACCGCGAGCGACTCCAACGCGCTCTACCGGCGGAACCTGGCGAAGGGCCAGACCGGTCTGTCGGTGGCGTTCGACCTGCCCACCCAGACCGGCTACGACTCCGACCACGTCCTCGCCCGCGGCGAGGTCGGCCGGGTCGGCGTGCCGGTGGGCCACGTCGGCGACATGCGCACCCTGTTCGACGGCATCCCGCTCGAACAGACCAACACCTCGATGACGATCAACGCCACCGCGATGTGGCTGCTGGCGCTCTACCAGGTGGTCGCCGAGGAGCAGGGCGCGGACATCGCCCGGCTCACCGGCACCACCCAGAACGACATCGTCAAGGAGTACCTGTCGCGCGGGACGCACGTCTTCCCGCCCGGCCCGTCGATCCGACTGATCACCGACATGATCGCCTACACGGTCGGCAACATCCCCAAGTGGAACCCGATCAACATCTGCAGCTACCACCTCCAGGAGGCCGGGGCCACCCCGGTCCAGGAGATCGCCTACGCGATGTGCACGGCGATCGAGGTGCTGGACGCCGTCCGCGACTCCGGCCAGGTGCCGGCCGAGCGGATGGGCGAGGTGGTCGCCCGGATCTCCTTCTTCGTGAACGCCGGCGTGCGCTTCGTCGAGGAGATGTGCAAGATGCGCGCCTTCGCCCAGCTCTGGGAGAAGGTCACCCTGGAGCGGTACGGCATCCAGGACCCGAAGCAGCGGCGGTTCCGCTACGGCGTGCAGGTCAACTCGCTCGGTCTGACCGAGGCGCAGCCGGAGAACAACGTCCAGCGCATCGTGCTGGAGATGCTCGCCGTCACGCTCTCCAAGGACGCCCGCGCCCGGGCCGTCCAGCTGCCCGCCTGGAACGAGGCGCTCGGTCTGCCCCGCCCGTGGGACCAGCAGTGGTCGCTGCGCATCCAGCAGGTGCTCGCCTACGAGTCCGACCTGCTGGAGTACGGCGACATCTTCAACGGCTCCGAGGTCATCGAGGCCAAGACCGCCGAGCTGCTGGCCGGCGCCGAGGCGGAGATCGCCAAGGTGCTGGAGATGGGCGGGGTCATCCCGGCCGTCGAGTCCGGCTACCTCAAGTCCAACCTGGTCTCCTCGCATGCCGCCCGACGGGCCCGGATCGAGTCCGGCGAGGACAAGATCGTCGGGGTCAACTGCTTCGACACCACCGAGGAGAGCCCGCTGACGGCCGACCTCGACACCGCGATCATGGTGGTCGACCCGGCCTCCGAGCGCTCCGTACTCGCCGCGCTGGAGGCGTGGCGCGGCGAGCGCGACGAGGCCGCCGCCCAGCGGGCCCTCGACGGGCTCAAGACCGCCGCCGCCACCACGGAGAACCTCATGGGCGCCACCCTGGCCTGTGCCCGGGCCGGCGTGACCACCGGCGAGTGGGCCTTCGCCCTGCGCGAGGTCTTCGGCGAGTACCGCGCCCCCACCGGCGTGGGCGGCGCCCCGGTCGCGGTCGCGGCCGAGCCCGGCGGCGAACTCGCCGCCGTCCGCGAGGCCGTCGCGGCCACCGCCGCCGAGCTGGGCGCCGGCAAGCTGCGCCTGCTGGTCGGCAAGCCCGGCCTGGACGGCCACTCCAACGGCGCCGAGCAGATCGCCGTGCGCGCCCGCGACGCCGGCTTCGAGGTGGTCTACCAGGGCATCCGGCTCACCCCCGAGCAGATCGTCTCCGCCGCCGTCGCGGAGGACGTCCACTGCGTGGGGCTGTCGATCCTCTCCGGGGCGCATCCGGAGCTGGTGCCCGACGTCCTGCAGCGGTTGCGCCGCGCCGGGGTGGAGGATGTCCCGGTGATCGTGGGTGGCATCATCCCGGCAGCGGACGGCGAGGCCCTGAAGGCCGCCGGCGTCGCCGCCGTGTTCACCCCGAAGGACTTCGGCATCACGACCATCATCGGCCGGATCGTGGACGAGATCCGGCTGGCCAACAGGCTCCAGCCCTGGACGCCCGCCCCCGCCGCGACCACCAGCTGACCCCGGAAGGACCGACCCACCCCCATGAGCAACGTGAACCGGCTCCGCCCCCGCCGCTCCTGCCTCGCCGTACCGGGCTCCAACCCCCGGTTCCTGGAGAAGGCCCAGGGCCTGCCCGCCGACCAGGTCTTCCTCGACCTGGAGGACGCCTGCGCCCCCCTCGTCAAGGAGAGCGCCCGGCACAACATCGTCGACGCGCTGAACAACGGCGACTGGGGCAAGAAGACCAAGGTGGTCCGGGT
This sequence comes from Kitasatospora sp. NPDC054939, assembly GCF_053610105.1. Taxonomy (NCBI): domain Bacteria; kingdom Bacillati; phylum Actinomycetota; class Actinomycetes; order Kitasatosporales; family Streptomycetaceae; genus Kitasatospora; species Kitasatospora sp. NPDC054939. The sequence goes on from NZ_JBSGXP010000042.1 coordinate 19,253, forward strand.
CAACGACTGGACCACCCACTGGACCTACCGCGACGTGATCACCGTCGTCGAGGGCGCAGGCCCCAACCTCGACTGCATCATGCTGCCGAAGGTCCAGGATGCCGAGCAGGTCAAGGCGCTCGACCTGCTGCTCACCCAGATCGAGAAGACCATGGGCTTCGAGGTCGGGAAGATCGGCATCGAGGCGCAGATCGAGAACGCCAAGGGCCTGATCAACGTCGACACGATCGCCACCGCCTCGCCGCGCCTGGAGACCATCATCTTCGGCCCGGCCGACTTCATGGCCTCGATCAACATGAAGTCCCTGGTGGTCGGCGAGCAGCCGCCCGGCTACTCGGCGGACGCCTACCACTACATCCTGATGCGCATCCTGATGGCCGCCCGCGCCAACGACCTGCAGGCGATCGACGGCCCCTACCTCCAGATCCGCAACCAGGAGGGGTACCGCGAGGTGGCCGGCCGCGCCGCCGCGCTCGGCTTCGACGGCAAGTGGGTCCTCCACCCGGACCAGGTCGCCGCCGCGAACGAGATCTTCTCGCCCTCGCAGGAGGACTACGACCACTCCGAGCTGATCCTCGACGCCTACGACTGGTGCACCTCCGAGGCCGGCGGTTTCAAGGGCTCCGCGATGCTCGGCGACGAGATGATCGACGAGGCCAGCCGCAAGATGGCGCTGGTCGTCTCCGGCAAGGGCCGCGCCGCCGGCATGCAGCGCACCTCCAAGTTCGAGCCCCCGCAGGCCTGAGCCCCCTAAGGACCACTGAGATGCAGTTCGGACGCACCTACGAAGAGTTCGAGGTCGGCGCGGTCTACAAGCACTGGCCCGGCAAGACGGTCACCGAGTACGACGACCACCTCTTCTGTCTGCTCACCATGAACCACCACCCCCTCCACATGGACACCAACTATGCGGAGAAGACGACCGACTTCGGCAAGAACGTCGTCGTGGGCAACTACATCTACTCGCTGCTCCTCGGCATGTCCGTCCCGGACGTCTCCGGCAAGGCGATCGCCAACCTGGAGATCGAGTCCCTGCGGCACATCGCGCCGACCTTCCACGGCGACACGATCTACGGCGAGACCACCGTGCTCGACAAGTGGCCGTCCAAGTCCAAGGACGACCGCGGCATCGTGTACGTCGAGACCAAGGGCTACAAGCAGGACGGCACGGTCGTCTGCATCTTCCGCCGCAAGGTGATGGTGCCGACCGTGACCTACACCGAGGCGCGCGGCGGCGAGCAGCCCGGCCGCCCCGAGCCGCTGGCGTAGTCCTCCCGGACCCCGGACGGGAGGGCCGCCGTCATCGGCCCGGCCCCGAACCGGTTACGGGGGCTCCACGGAGCCACGCCCGTGGAGCCCCCGCCACTCCTCGCCCGAAGCACACTGCACCGCCCCGGCACCACCGCACCGCATCACCACCGCCGTACCACCGCACCGCCCCGGCACCACCGCACCACTCCAGCACCACCGCATCACCCCCGCCCCACCGCACGCCCCCCGCACGCCCCCCACCCTCACACTCTTCTCGACCACAGGAGCCGCACGATGGGACGCCTCGCACAGACCGACGGCCTCACCGAGATCCAGCGGGACATCCTCGCCACCGTGCGGGATTTCGTCGACAAGGAGATCATCCCGGTCGCGACCGAGCTGGAGCACAAGGACGAGTACCCGACCGCCATCGTCGAGGGGATGAAGCAGCTCGGCCTCTTCGGCCTGACCATCCCCGAGGAGTTCGGCGGCCTCGGCGAGTCGCTGCTCACCTACGCCCTGGTGGTCGAGGAGATCGCCCGCGGCTGGATGTCCGTCTCCGGCATCGTCAACACCCACTTCATCGTCGCGCACATGATCAACGCGCACGGCACCCAGGAGCAGAAGGAGTACTTCCTGCCCCGGATGGCGGCCGGCGAGATCCGCGGCGCCTTCTCGATGTCCGAGCCGGGCCTGGGCTCCGATGTCGCGGCGATCTCCACCAAGGGCGTCAAGGACGGCGAGTTCTACGTCCTCAACGGCCAGAAGATGTGGCTGACCAACGGCGGCACCTCCACCCTGGTCGCGGTCCTCTGCAAGACCGACGAGGGCGGCTCCAGCCCGTACAAGAACATGACCACCTTCCTGATCGAGAAGACGGCCGGCTTCGGGCCGAACCCGACCGTCCCCGGCCTCACCGTGCCCGGGAAGATCGAGAAGATGGGCTACAAGGGCGTCGACACCACCGAGCTGGTGCTCCAGGACGTCCGCATCCCGGCCGACCGCATCCTGGGCGGGGTCCCCGGCCGCGGCTTCTACCAGATGATGGACGGCGTCGAGGTCGGCCGCGTCAACGTCGCCGCCCGCGGCTGCGGCGTCGCCCGCCGCGCCTTCGAGCTGGGCATCTCCTACGCCCAGCAGCGCTCCACCTTCGGCAAGAAGATCGCCGAGCACCAGGCGATCCAGTTCAAGCTCGCCGAGATGGCCACCAAGGTCGAGGCCGCCCACCAGATGATGGTGATGGCCGCCCGCAAGAAGGACAGCGGCGAGCGCAACGACCTCGAAGCGGGCATGGCCAAGTACCTCGCCTCCGAGTACTGCAAGGAGGTCGTCGAGGACGCGTTCCGCATCCACGGCGGCTACGGCTTCTCCAAGGAGTACGAGATCGAGCGCCTCTACCGCGAGGCCCCGATGCTGCTCATCGGTGAAGGTACTGCGGAGATCCAGAAGATGATCGTCGGACGCCGGCTGCTGGAGGAGTACCGCATCGCGGAGTGACCTCCCCGGCGGGGCGGCCCCGACGACGGCGGAACACGGGTTCCGACCGCCGGGGCGCCCGGCGGCGACGACCCGGTGACGGCCGGTCGACGGGCGTGCGGGCCCGTCCCGGCGCTGCGCCGTGCCGCATCGGTCCCGGCCTGGTCCGCCGGTCTCCGGGCACGGCTTCGCAAGAAACGGCCGTAGGGCGCGTAACACTGGCTATGCGCCCTACGGCCGCTTCCACACGCCCCTGGCGGCACCGTTTTGGGCCGACACGCCCGCTTCCACCCGCTGAGACAAGAGTCACCCACCTTGTCCGGACCCTTGGGAACCGGACGGGGCCGAGCTACGGTCGTATACACAGGAGGTACGACGCAGCCTCCCGCAGGACACATGAACGAGCAGGCGGGTTGCCCACCCACCGTGTGCTCCCGATAGCATCCACCGGGACAGCAGCCGTCCCGATTTCACTCGATCCCCGCGGTGGCCCCCGTCCAGCGGCCATGATCCCCCGCGACAAAGGTCTTCGATGCCCATCAGCCCGTCCCCTCACTCCTCCGTCACGGACCGCGATGCCCTCGCCGCTCCGACGGCCGGCCGGCGACCCCGCGTGACCATCGCGCGCGGAGCCACCCCCTGGTTCGTCCCCACCCTCGCCACGGCCGCCCTCACCACCGCCCTCACCCGGCGCAACGGTGCATGGGCGCTCGCGGCGGTGCCGGCGTGCGCGCTCAGCGCGGGCATGCTGTGGTTCTTCCGCGACCCCGAGCGTGAGATCGGCACGGGCAGAGTCATCTCCCCCGCCGACGGCGTGGTGCAGAGCATCGACGCCTGGCCGGACGGCCGCACCCGGGTGGCGATCTTCATGAGCCCGCTCAACGTGCACGTCAACCGGGCGCCCCTGCCCGGCACGGTGACGTCCGTCGAGCACGTCGCGGGCGGCTTCGTCCCCGCGTTCAACAAGGACAGCGACCAGAACGAGCGGGTCGTCTGGCACTTCGACACCGAGCTCGGCGACATCGAGATGGTGCAGATCGCGGGGGCCGTGGCCCGCCGCATCGTGCCGTACGTGGACGCCGGTACCAAGGTCGAGCAGGGCGATCGGATCGGTCTGATCCGCTTCGGCTCCCGGGTCGACACCTACCTGCCGGCCGGCGTCGAGGTCGGCGTCGAGGTCGGCCAGAAGACCACTGCCGGGGTGACGCGCCTTGACCGTGACTGATCCTGAGACGATCGTCGGCCTGGACGACGAGGAGACGGCCCTGCGCCGCCGCCGCTGGGCGCGCGACCGCGAGCTCCGTGCGCCGCGTTCGCCCCAGCACCTGTCGACCGCCGACTTCCTCACCCTGGGCAACGCCGTCTGCGGCTTCCTGGCGATCTACTCGATCACCACCGGGGTGCTCGTCCCGCACATCACCAACCCGGACGCCGCGCCGGACAAGCACAGCGCCGCCACCGCGGTGACGCTGCTGCTGATCGGCTCGATGTGCGACCTCTTCGACGGCCTGGTGGCGCGCAAGCTGCGCTCCTCGGCCCTCGGGGCGGAGCTCGACAACCTCGCCGACCTGATCAGCTTCGGTATCGCGCCGGCCTACTTCGTCGCGGTCTGGGGCATGGTCTCGCCGGGCTCCAACAGCCGGCTCTCGGCGCTGATCGCGCTGACCGTCCTGCTCGCGGTGGTGCTGCGGCTCGCCCGCTTCTCCGCCGTGAAGATGCGGCCCGGGGTGTTCCAGGGCATGCCCTGCCCGATGGGCGCGATGACGGTGATCGCCATCGTGCTGCTCGACCCGCCGTTCCTGCCCGGTCTGCTCGCCATCTTCGGCGCCGCGTACCTGATGGTCAGCCGGATCGAGTACCCCAAGCCGCAGGGTCTGCTGGCCACCGCGACGCTCTGCTGGATCGTCGTCTCGATCGGCTGCCTCGCCGCCTGGGCGACCGGCCTGCCGGGCGGGGACACCCTGCTGCACGTCGGCGCCTTCGCCCAGATCGCGCTGGCCGCGATGGCCCCGCTGCTGGTCATCCGGCGCAAGGTCGGCCAGAAGGTCGGCGACGTCCGCGCCCGCCGCGCGGAGTCCCGGCTCGGCTGATCCGCCGGACACCGACCGGACGCCACCGGGCACCCGCCCGGAGCACGTACGCCAAGGGCCCGGCCCCCTCCACGGGGGCCGGGCCCTTGCGCATGTCCTGCCACGGCTCCGTCCGGCGCCGGGAGGGCGGCTACGCGCCGCCGTGGTGCACGCTGAACGCCGAGCGGCGGGCCGCCCGGGCCACGCCCGGGTCCGGGTGGACCCCGGAGACCGCCGTCAGCACCGAGGCCGCCCGCGGGTGCCCCGACTGCCGGGCCCGCGCGAACAGCCGCACCGGGTCGCCCGCCGAGGCGCCCTCGACGTGGCCGACCAGCAGCTCCGTGCGGCCGTGGTCGAGCACCGCGGCCGCGGTGTCCACCCAGAGCCAGGCGGCGTCCTCCGCGCCCAGTACGTCGGCCGGGGAGACGCCCTCCTCGTCCGACTGCTCGGCCAGCCACAGCAGCGCGTAGGGGCGCAGCACGGGCTCGTCCACGGCGCCCCGCACGGCCTGCTCGGCGGTGCCGCCGGCGACCCGCAGCGCCTCGAAGGCGAGGCCGCGGACCAGGGCGTCCTCGCCGAGGGCGGCCTCCAGCAGTTCGGCCACGGCGCGATCGACCGGGCGGGCGGCCACCCAGGCGCGGAACTCGGCCCGGGCCGGGCCCGGCGAGTAGTCGGCGCAGGCGCCGAGCAGTTCCAGGGCGCTCTGCTCGATGTGGCCGGCGGCGGTCTGCGCGACGGTGCAGATCTCCTCCAGCTTGGCGCGCACCGCCCAGTGGCCGAGCGGGGAGAGCTCGGCGGCCTCGTCCCGGCGGACCAGCGCGCCGACGGCGGCCAGGCCGTCCAGCATCCAGTCCAGGACGGCGGCCACGTCGGCGGGCGCGGCGGGCACGTCGATCTGCGGCTCGCGGCAGGTGCCGCGGACCGCGGAGACGGCGGAGGCGGCGTGCGGTACCGGCGACAGCACGGTGGCCCCGGTGCCGGCGCCGACCCGGCGCTCGTCCAGGCCGCGGCGCAGCAGCTCCAGCAGTTCGCTCTCGGCCACCGGGCCGTCCACCAGGTGCAGGAAGGAGAGCAGCTGGGGCGCCTGGTCGACGGCCTGCCCGGCGAGCACCGCGAAGACGCCGCGCAGGGCGGCGGGCGGGACCGGGGCGAGCAGCGTCCAGGAGTCGAACAGCGCCGACCAGCCGCGGATGACGGCCTCGTCGTCGTGCTCCCAGGCATGCAGGCGCCAGCCGGGGGCGGCGCCGCCGTCGCGGGCCTCGACCAGGCCGGTCAGCAGGGCCTGGCCCCAGGCGTTGGCGGCGGCGCCCACCGTCATGGCGAGCGCGCGGCCGGCCGCGCGGGCGTCGTCGGGGAGCAGCTCGCCGCGCTTGTCGACCTCGCCCAGCTCGCCGGCCCAGCGGGCGATGCGGACGGCGTCGACCAGCATCCGGCGGGCCAGCGGGGCGAGCTCGGCGGGGGCCGGGAAGCCCGCGGGCACGGGGACCCGGCCGCGGCCGGGGGCGGGTGCCGGGCCGCGGCGGCGGGGTACGGCGGGGGCGCCCGGCCCGGGGCCGGCGAGGCGGTGGGCCGTTCCGGGGAGACGGGTCACCGTCGCACCGGTACCGATCGTCGGCGGGAGCTGGGCATCACGGTCGCGCGGGTTCCGAGACGTCACGTCGAGCAGTCTTCCCCTTGTACCGGCCTTCTGTCACATCCGGTTCGCTCCCGTCTCCGCCCGCGGTCGGGCAGGGGCGCGCAAGATCGGGCAACAGCGGCAAACCGCCTGGCCTGAACTGTCTGGCGCGCACACGCCAGGCCGGCGGCGCCGGGGCCCGCGGCGGGCGGTCGGGCGGCGTCAGAGCAGCGGGGTGAGCCAGCGGCGCAGGTACTCGGTGTAGCGGTCGGGGTCGGCGTTCCAGAGCGCGGCGTGGTCGGCGCCGGGGAAGGACTGCAGGCTGACCAGGTCGGTGCGGGCGTCCGCCAGCCGGGCGGCGGCCCGCCAGGGCGCCACCGGGTCGTCGGGGCTGTGCAGCACCAGGGTCGGCACCCGGAGGTCGGCGCCGCTGCCGAGCCGCGCGAAGTCGGCCAGGTCCACCCCGGTACGGCCTTCGGCGGCGAGCGCGCCCAGTTCGGCGAGCGGGGCGCTGAGGCCCGAGCGCACCCCGCCGCGCCGGGCGGAGGTGGGCCAGTCCAGCACCGGCGAGTCCAGCACCAGGCCGCTCACGGCGGGGGCCCAGGCGGAGCGGGCCGCCGTCTGCAGGACCATCGTGGCGCCGAGCGACCAGCCGTACAGGACGACCCGGCCGGCGCCGCTGTCGAGGGCCAGCCGGACCGCCGCCTCGACGTCGCGCCACTCGGTCTCGCCGAAGTGGCCGAGGCCGTCGGGCGAGGCGGGGGCCCCGGCGTCGCCCCGGTAGGTCACGGCGAGCGCGGGCAGGTTGAGCCGGTGCAGCAGCGGCAGCACGGGGAGGGTCTGGCGGCGGTCGGCGCCGGGGCCGTGCACCAGGATCACCCAGGTCCCGCGCAGGCCGGGCAGCCGCCAGGCGGGCAGCCGGCCGAGTTCGCCGTCGGCGCTGGTGTCGGCGTGTTCGAGGCCGAGCGCGGTGGTGGGGTCGCCGAGGAAGACCCGCGGGGTGAAGCGGACCTCGGTGCCGGTCGTCAGGGTGCCCCGGTCGGCGCGCTCCAGCCGGCGGGTGACGCCGTACAGGTCGCGGTAGAGGACGTCGCCGACCACCGCGTGGCCCGCCGCGTCGCCGCCGGACTCCCGGCCCCACTCGACGGCCCAGCGGCCGGGGCGGCTGCTCTCGGGGGTGTCGGTGAAGGTGGCGCGGCCGGCGCCGAGGGACTTCACCACCGTGGGCCCGGTCGGCGCGGCCGGTCCGCCGGCGCCCGGGCGCACCAGCCGGTCGGAGGCCCGACGGCCGATCACCAGCACGGCCGCGCCGGTGCCGACGACGGCTGCCGCCACGGCGGCTGCGGTTCCCCAACGCATATCGCTCCCCGCTCTGTTGATCGCGGATCGGGCGGACCGGGCTGCGTCCGCCGGACTGGGCACTGCCCGACCAGTCCACGCGCGGACGCCCGGGGCGGCCACCGGACAGAGCCGTCCGGGGCACCCGCGGGACGCGGCACGACGAGGGGAAGCAGCGCGGGGCGCGGCGCGGCAGCGGAGAGCGGCAGGGAAGAGGGGCAGCGGAGAACGGCGGGGACCGCAGCGGGGAGCGGGGCCTCAGACCGGGATGTCGGTGCGGTGCTGCGCCAGCAGCTGCCAGAAGCGGTCCAGCGGCGGGACGGGCTCCGCCCGGGTGGGCGAGGCGGCCGCGGAGCCCCAGCCGCCGGTCCAGTGCGAGGTGGCCTGGTGCTCGTTCTGCAGGGCCGTCAGCACGGCGCCCAGCGCGGTGTCGTCCACCGGGACGATCCGGCCGACCGGTCGCAGCTGCGCCTGCCAGCGGCCGTCCACGCAGGCCCGCAGCCGCCGCTCCAGCTCCTCGCGGCGGCCGGTCACCGCGACGAGTTCGCGCAGGGTCAGTCCGAGGACGTGCGCGAGCTCGTAGGTCTGCTCCTCGTCGCCGTCCCAGCGTCCGCCGGCCTCGGCCTCGCGGTACACCCGCTCGGGGATGCCGATGCGGCGGGCCGCGCCCTCCGCGCTGAGCTCGCGGGCGACCCGGAAGTCGCGCAGCGAGGCGGGCCGCACGCCCATCAGCTGGGCGGGCGGGCACCACAGGGCGCGGGCGAGGGCGATGAACTCCTCCTCGGTGGGGCGCAGCTCGCCGCTCTCCCAGCCGAGGACGTGCGCGGGCAGCAGCCGGACGCCGTGGGCGGCCATGCCCTCGGCGACCTGGTCGGGGGTCAGGCCGAGGCCGGCGCGGTGCGCCCGGGCGGCTGCGGGCGAGAAGGGAACCGGGGGCGGGGCGGCCGGCTGTCTGCGTCGCATGGCCCCGACGGTAGGTGGCTACCCGGGAGGACCCCACCCGCCGAACGCACGAAGCGCGGACGGGTCCGCCTGCGGGGCACTGGACGATCGCACAGCCTGTCATGCCCCTGCGCGGACCATGATCGGAGACAGCTACGGGGCAGTCGGCCTGCGGAGCCGCGCACCGCACGCCCGCCCTCCGCGCGCACGGCCGGTGCACCGGGGGCGCACCGGGGACGTGACCGGGTGTGACCAAACCCTCCGTGGCCTTGGTTGACTCCCGGTTCGGGCCCGTGATGGGATCCTTCAGCCATCACGGAGGCATGCAGAGGAAGCCGGTGCGAGTCCGGCGCGGTCCCGCCACTGTCACCGGGGAGCACGTCCGGAACACGCCACGGCGCGCCGTCAGAAGCCGCTGGAAGGCCCGGATGCGCGTCCGACCCGGGAGCCAGGAGACTCTCGCCCCCGGTACGTCGATCCAGGGCGCGGACCCTGAGTGAGGACACGCACGCGATGCAGGCTGCCCCGCCCCGTCGAGCCCCCGGTTGCCCGCCGCCGTGCGCCCGCTGACCCGCGCCGCCGCCTTCGCGCTGGGCGCCGTCGCGGGCCACCTCGCCGACGCCCGCTTCGCCGACCCGCGCCGCGGCCACCCGGTGGCCGTCTTCGGCAGTGCGGCCGACCGGCTGGAACGGCGGCTCTGGCGCGACGACCGACTGACCGGTGCGGCGTACACGGCGCTCTGCGTGGGCACCGTCGCGGCCGGGGCGGTGGCCGTCGAACGCGCGGTCGGCCGGCGCCCGCTGGGCCGGGCCGCACTGGCCGCCGCGGCGACCTGGACGGTGCTCGGCGGCACCTCGCTGACCCGGGAGGCCCGGACGATCGGCCGGTCCCTGGCGGCGGGCGACCTGGCGGCGGCCCGGGAGCGGCTGCCGCACCTGTGCGGGCGCGATCCGAGTGCGCTGGACGAGCAGCAGGTGGCCCGGGCGGTGGTCGAGTCGGTCGCCGAGAACACCGCCGACGCCGTCGTGAACGCCCTGGTCTGGGGCGCGCTCGCGGGCACCCCGGGGCTGTTGGCCTTCCGCGCCGTCAACACGCTGGACGCGATGGTGGGCCACCGCTCGCCCCGCCACCTCCGGTTCGGCTGGGCCTCGGCGCGGCTGGACGACGTGGCGGGCTGGCCGGGCGCCCGGCTGACCGCCCTGCTGACGGTCGCCGCCGCGCCCGAGCCCCGGACGGCCTGGCGGGTCTGGCGCCGTGACGGTTCGGCCCACCCCAGCCCGAACGCGGGCCAGGCCGAGTCGGCGTTCGCCGGGGCGGTCGGGGTGCGGCTGGGCGGCACCCTGGCGTACGGCACAAGGGTGGAGCACCGGCCGGTGCTGGGCGCGGAGCTGCGTCCGGTCGCGGTGGACGACATCGAGCGGGCCTGCCGGCTGTCACGCCGGGTGGGGCTGCTCGCGCTGGGTACGACGGTCGTCGGGCACGTACTGGTCCGGACGGCCCTGGGCAGGACGAAGAAGAAGAAGGGGAGCGCATGAGCGGGGCGCTGCTGGTCGCCGGGACGACCTCGGACGCCGGGAAGAGCGTGGTCACCGCGGGCATCTGCCGCTGGTTGGCCCGGCAGGGCGTCTCGGTGGCGCCCTTCAAGGCGCAGAACATGTCGCTGAACTCCTTCGTCACCGCGGACGGCGCCGAGATCGGCCGCGCGCAGGCGATGCAGGCGCAGGCGGCGCAGGTGGCGCCCGAGGCGGCGATGAACCCGGTGCTGCTGAAGCCGGGCGCCGACGGCCGCAGCCAGGTGGTGCTGCTCGGCCGGCCGGTCGCCGAGGTCGGGGCGCTGGACTACCGCGAGCGCAAGCCCGTCCTGCTGGAACGGGCGCTGGAGTGCCTGGCCGACCTGCGCCGCCGCTTCGACGTGGTGGTGTGCGAGGGCGCGGGCTCGCCCGCCGAGATCAACCTGCGCGACCGGGACATCGCCAACATGGGCCTGGCCACCGCCGCCGGGCTGCCGGTCGTGGTGGTCGGCGACATCGACCGCGGCGGGGTGTTCGCCGCGATGTACGGGACGCTGGCGCTGCTGTCGGCGGAGGACCAGCGGCACGTGGCCGGCTGGTTCGTCAACAAGTTCCGCGGCGACGCCCGGCTGCTCGCCCCCGGCCTGGACATGCTGCACCGGCTGACCGGGCGTCCGGTGCTGGGCACCCTGCCGATGCTGCCGAACCTGTGGCTGGACGCCGAGGACTCGCTCGACCTGTCCACCGTGGTGGACCGCACGGACGGCCGGGGCCCGCTCGGCGCGGACGTGCTGCGGGTGGCCGTGGTGCGCTTCCCCCGGCTGTCCAACTTCACCGACGTGGACGCGCTCGCCCAGGAGCCGGGCGTCCTGGTCCGCTGGGCGACCCGGCCGGAGGAGCTGGCCGACGCCGACCTCGTGGTGCTGCCCGGCACCCGGGCCACCGTGGCGGACCTCGCCTGGCTGCGCGCCCGCGGACTGGAGCCGGCCCTGCGGGCGCGCGCCGCGGCCGGGCTGCCGGTGCTGGGCGTCTGCGGCGGCTACCAGATGCTGTCCCACGAGATCGTCGACGACGTGGAGTCGAAGGCGGGCGCCGTGCCGGGCCTCGGGCTGCTGCCGACCCGGGTGCGGTTCGGCGCCGAGAAGGTGCTCGCCCGGCCGGTCGGCACGGCGTACGGGCACCGGGTCGAGGGCTACGAGATCCACCACGGCGTGGTGGCGGTGGAGGGCGGCGAGGCGTTCGTCTCCGACGAGCACGGGCGCGGCCTGGAGGGCTGCCGGGCGGGGTCCGTCCGGGGCACCACCTGGCACGGCGTCCTGGAGAACGACGGGTTCCGCCGGGAGCTGCTGCGCGAGGTCGCGCGGGAGGCCGGGCGGGCGTTCGTCCCGGCGCCGGACACCTCCTTCGCCGAGGCGCGCGAGGCCCGGCTCGACCGGCTCGGCGACCTGATCGCCGAGCACGCGGACACCGACGCACTGTGGAAGCTGATCGAGGGCGGGGTGCCGGCGGCTGGAGCGCTGCCGTTTCTGCCGCCCGGGGCCCCCTTGGAGAATCATGAGTGACGTCCGCTACCCGTTCACCGCGATCGTCGGCATGGCCGACCTGCGGCTCGGGCTGCTGCTGAACGCCGTCTCCCCGGCCGTCGGCGGCGTCCTGGTGCGCGGCGAGAAGGGCACCGCCAAGTCGACCATGGTGCGGGCGCTGGCCGGGCTGCTGCCGTCCATCGCCACCGTCGACGGCTGCCGCTTCGCCTGCGACCCGGCCGCCCCGGACCCGCAGTGCCCCGACGGCGAGCACCCGGGCGCCGCCGGCGAGCACCGCCCGGCCCACCTGGTCGAACTGCCGGTCGGCGTCTCCGAGGACCGCATCGTCGGCTCGCTGGACCTCGAACGGGCGCTCGCCGAGGGCGTCAAGGCGTACGAGCCGGGCCTGCTGGCGAAGGCGCACCGCGGCGTCCTCTACATCGACGAGGTCAACCTGCTGCAGGACCACGTGGTGGACCTGCTGCTCGACGCCGCCGCGATGGGCCGCTCCTACGTGGAGCGCGAGGGCGTCTCGGTGCGGCACGCGGCCCGCTTCCTGCTGGTCGGCACGATGAACCCGGAGGAGGGCGAGCTGCGCCCGCAGTTGCTCGACCGCTTCGGGCTGACCGTGGAGATCGCCGCCACCCGGGAGCCGGTCGAGCGGGCCGAGGTGGTCCGCCGCCGGCTCGCCTACGACGCCGATCCGGCCGGCTTCGCCGCGCGCTTCGGCGCCGACGAGCGGCAGCTCGCCGAGCGGATCACCGCCGCCCGCGCGCTGCTGCCGGAGGTCGAGCTGACCGACCCGGCGCTGCGCCGGATCACCGCCGTCTGCGCGGCCTTCGAGGTGGACGGGCTGCGCGCCGACATCGTGATGGCCCGGACGGCGGTCGCCCTGGCCGCCTGGGCGGGGCGCACCGAGGTGCTGGAGGAGGACGTCCGCAAGGCCGCCCAGCTGGCCCTGCCGCACCGCCGTCGGCGCAACCCCTTCGACGCGCCCGGGCTGGACGAGGAGCTCCTCGACCGGACCCTGGCAGAGCAGGCCGAGGCGGAGCGGGCCGAGGCGGAGCAGGAGCCCGGTCCCGGGCCTGAGGACGACGACCCGGAGCCCGGCGGCGACGGCCCCGACGACGGCCCCGACGGCGGCCCGGACGGCCCCGACGGCGGCGGCGCCCCCGATCCGGCCGACGGACCGGCCGGCCCCGACGGCTCCGCCGCGGCCGACGGACCCGCTGCCGAGGCCCCCGCCGCCGAACCCGACGGGCCCGCCCCCGAACTACCCGTCCCGGCCCGCCCGCCGGGCCCGGCCCGCGAGTCGGCGCCGGTCGCGGCCGGCGACCCGTACCGGACGAAGCTGCTCAAGGTGCCCGGCACCGGCCGCGGCGCGCAGGGCCGGCGCTCCCCCGCCGAGACCGACGGCGGGCACACCGTCCGGGCCCGCCGCCCGCAGGGCCGGCTGACCCGCCTGCACCTGCCCGCCACCCTGCAGGCCGCCGCGCCGCACCAGGCGGCCCGCGGGCGCAGCGGCCGGGCGCTGGAGCTGCGCTCCGACGACTTCCGCGAACAGGTCCGCCGGGGACGCGAGTCCAACCTGGTGCTGTTCGTGGTGGACGCCTCCGGGTCGATGGCGGCCCGGCAGCGGATGAGCGCGGTCAAGGGCGCGGTGCTGTCCCTGCTGATGGACGCCTACCAGCGGCGCGACAAGGTCGGGCTGGTCACCTTCCGGGGCGGGGGCGCCGAGCTGGCGCTGCCGCCGACCTCCTCGGTGGAGGTGGGGGCGGCCCGGCTGGAGTCGCTGCCGACCGGCGGCCGGACCCCGCTGGCGGCCGGGCTGCTGCGCGCCCACGAGGTGCTGCGGGTGGAGCGGATGCGCGATCCGCACCGCCGTCCGCTGCTGGTCGTGGTGACCGACGGCCGGGCGACCGGCGCGCGGGACGCGGTGGCGCAGGCCGACCGGGCGGCCGGGCTGCTCGCCGCGCAGGGCGTGGCGGGCGTGGTGCTGGACTGCGAGGCGGGCCCGGTGCGGCTGGGCCTGGCCCGCCGGCTGGCGGCCCGGCTCGGCTCCCCCGCCGTCACCCTGGACGAGCTGCGCGCCGAGGGCGTGGCAGCGCTGGTCCGCGAGACTCGTTCCTCCTCGTCCCCGACCGCACGAAAGGCGGCCTGACCATGCCCAAGGGTGTCCCCGAGAACGTCCCCGCCGACGGCCTGACGACCCGTCAGCGCCGTACCCAGCCGATCACCGCCGTGCACACCGGACCGGGCAAGGGCAAGTCCACCGCCGCGTTCGGGATGGCGCTGCGGGCCTGGAACCAGGGCTGGCCGGTCGGGGTGTTCCAGTTCGTCAAGTCCGCCAAGTGGAAGGTCGGCGAGGAGAACGCGCTGCGCGTGCTCGGCGCCTCCGGCGAGGGCGGCACGGTCGCCTGGCACAAGATGGGCGAGGGCTGGTCGTGGGTCCAGCGCGACATCGAGTCCAGCGAGGAGGCCGCCAAGGAGGGCTGGGAGCAGGTCAAGCGCGACCTGGCCGCCGAGACCTACCGCTTCTACGTGCTCGACGAGTTCACCTACCCCCTGCACTGGGGCTGGATCGACGTGGACGAGGTGCTCGCGGTGCTCAAGGACCGCCCGGGCAACCAGCACGTGGTCGTCACCGGCCGCTACGCGCCCGAGGCGCTGACCGAATTCGCCGACCTGGTCACCGAGATGACCAAGGTCAAGCACCCCATGGACGCCGGCCGCAAGGGCCAGCGCGGCATCGAATGGTGAACCCCCGCACGTGAACATCCCCCGTCTCGTCATCGCCGCGCCGTCCTCCGGCGCGGGCAAGACCACCGTCGCCACCGGCCTGATCGCGGCGCTCGCCGCCCGCGGTCTGGCGGTGTCCCCGCACAAGGTCGGCCCGGACTACATCGACCCCGGCTACCACGGGCTGGCCGCCGGCCGGCCGGGCCGCAACCTGGACGCCTTCATGTGCGGCCCGGAGCGGATCGCACCGCTGTTCCTGCACGGCGCGGCCGGTGCGGACGTGGCGGTGGTCGAGGGCGTGATGGGGCTGTTCGACGGGGCCTCCGGGCGGGGCGAGCTGGCGTCCACGGCGCACGTCGCCAAACTGCTGCGCGCCCCCGTGGTGCTGGTGGTGGACGCCTCCTCGCAGTCCCGCTCGGTGGCCGCGCTGGTGCACGGCTTCGCCTCCTGGGACCCGCAGGTGCGGCTGGCCGGGGTGATCCTCAACCGGGTCGCCTCCGACCGGCACGAGCAGCTGCTGCGGGAGGCCCTGGAGGAGGGCTCGGGGGTGCCCGTGCTGGGGTCGGTGCGCCGCTCGGCGGCGGTCGCCACGCCCTCGCGCCACCTCGGCCTGATCCCGGCCGTGGAGCGCTCCGCGGAGGCGGTGCAGGCCGTCCGGGACATGGGCGCACTGGTCGCCGACTCGGTGGACCTCGACGCGCTGCTGGCGCTGGCCGCCACCGCCCCGCCGCTGGACGCCGAACCGTGGGACCCGGCCGCCGAGGTCGCCCCGGTGGCCGGGGCCCGGCCGCGGATCGCGCTGGCCGGCGGCGCCGCGTTCTCCTTCTCGTACGCGGAGAACGCCGAGCTGCTGGCGGCGGCCGGCGCCGAGGTGGTGCCGTTCGACCCGCTGCACGCGGACGGACTGCCCGAGGGTACGGCCGGCCTGGTCGTCGGCGGCGGTTTCCCCGAGCTGTACGTCCGGGAGCTGAGCGCCAACACCCGGTTGCGTACCGCCATCGCCGGGTTCGCCGCCGCGGGCGGGCCGATCTCCGCCGAGTGCGCCGGACTGCTGTACCTGGGACGGGAGTTGGACGGCCTGCCGATGTGCGGGGTGCTGGCCACCACGGCCCGGATGACCGAGCGGCTGACCCTCGGGTACCGGGAGGCGGTCGCGCTGCACGACTCCCCGCTCGCCCCGACGGGCACCCGGGTGCGCGGCCACGAGTTCCACCGGACGGTCTGCGAGCCCGGCGCGGGCGAACCCCCGGCCTGGGGCTGGCGGCTGCCGACCGGCCCGCACACCGAGGGCTTCGCGGCCGGCAACGTGCACGCTTCGTACCTGCACCTGCACTGGGCGGGATCGCCGCAGCTCGCAGCCTCGTTCACGGCCGCCGCGGCACGGTGGGCGGGCCGGGCCTAGCGGCCGAGCGGAGGGCCCGGCCCGGCCGACTGCGGAACGGGGTCGGCCGGGCACCCACAGCAGGGTGCCCGGCGGGTCTGGTGCTCCGCCGTACCGGAGCGTCAGAATAGGGACAGACAACCGCATATCGCTCCGAACGCAACCGGTACCGGCCAGACCCGACCGCCCTCCGGCGGGTTCCCCGCCGACGGCGGACCGACCGGTGACCGCGGATCCGGCGGAGGCGGGCGCACACGCCCCTCCGGCGACCCGGCCCCGAGGGAGCTGTCACCATGCGCCACACGTTAACCCCCCTGCGTCCCCACCCGACCGACCCGGACGACCACCACCCCTGCCGCATACCGCTGTCCCCGCAGGCCCAGGCCCAGCTCCAGGCCCGCTACCAGGACCTCATGAACACCCGTCGACTGCCGAAGGAGACCACCTTCGAGCAGTTCTACTTCGTCTGGCGCTCCCGGCGGCGCGGCGAGAACCTGATCGGCCTCGACGACGGCGCCGTCCGACCCGGCCCCAGCACCGGAGCCCAGCTCATCGACCGGCCGGCCAGGCAGCTCAAGGGCGTCGTCCGCACCCTGGTCCTGCTGATCGACTTCCCGGACCGCCCGCACGAGCCCGACCACACCACCGGCCACTTCGAGCAGATGCTCTTCAGCGAGGGCACGTTCCCCTCCGGCAGCATGCGCGACTTCTACCGCGCCATCAGCGGGTACGACCCGGCCGCGCCCGACGCCCGCGGCGTCGACGTCCGGGGCGAGGTGCACGGCTGGTTCCGGATGCCGCAGCCGATCGCCTTCTACGCCGACAACAACTCCGGCCTCGGCCAGCTCCCGCCGCGCAACGCCCAGGGCATGGCCCGGGACGCCGTGCTCGCGGCCCTCGCCGAGGGCGTCGACTTCAGCTCCTACGACGCCCTGGGCGAGGGCATCGTCACCGCACTGTTCCTGGTCCACGCCGGGGGCGGCGCCGAGCAGACCACCTCGTCGAACGACATCTGGAGCCTCAAGTGGAACACCCCCGGCGACGGGGTGGAGGTCGCACCGAACCTGCTGGTGCGCACCTTCCTGACCGTCCCGGAGGACTGCGCCGTGGGCGTCTGCGCCCACGAATGGGGCCACCTGGCCAGCCGCTGGGCCGACTACTACGACACCGGCTCGCTGCGCGAGACCCGCTCCAACGGCCTCGGCGGCTACTGCCTGATGGCCGCCGGCTCCTGGGGCAACGGCGGACTGACCCCCACCTTCCCCAACGGCATGCTGCGGATGTTCCACGGCTGGACGATCCCGCAGGCGGTCACCGCCACCACCAAGGGCATCATCCTGAGCCCCGTCGCCGAGGGCGGCGACATCCTCTTCGTCCGCAACGCCGCCCGGATGAAGGAGGAGCAGTACGTCATCGTCGAGTACCGCCGCCGCCGCGGGCAGGACGCCTTCATCCCCGACGAGGGCATCGCCGTCTACGCCGTCGACGAGTCCGTCGACAACGTCAACGACGAGCAGAAGCTCGCCATCGAACTGTTCCAGGCCGACGGCCGCAGCGACCTGGCGAAGATCTTCGGCCAGGGCAACCGCGGCGACGCCGACGACCTCTACCCCTCGCTCGGCAACCGCAGCCTCGGCGAGACCACCGTGCCGTCCCTCCACCTGGCGACCGGCGAATGGAGCGGCATCACCATCGACGTCGCCGGCACCCCGGGCGCCGACCAGATGGAGGTGGACATCACCTTCGCCTGAGGCGGCCCGCAGGCCCCTCCGACGGACCCTCGGGTCCCCCGCCGCTGCCCGCCGTACCCTGCGGTCGGCCCCGGTGGCTCCGGCGCCGGCCGCACCGCGCGGTTGGTGAGGCCGGACCGGGCAGCGGCGGCTTTCCCGTGCCCGGGCGGGGTCTAGCGGTTGGTGAGGGTCTACCCGATGGCGCGGACGTAGATGTCGGCGGCGCCCGGCAGGCCGCCGGTGGCCAGGGCGACGTAGATCCGCCGCCGGGAGGCCGCTGCGGGCGAGCCGGTGGCGGTCGGGGAGGCGGTGGCCGCTGCCGTGGCGGAGGGGCCCGCGGTGTCGGTGGGCGACGGTGTCGGGGAGGGCGTCGGCGAGGGCGTCAGGGACGGCGACGGTTCGGCGGGCACGGCGGACTCCGACGGGGTCGGCGCCGCGCTCGGGCCGCCCTCCTCGTCCGCCCCGGACCGGCAGGGCTCCGGCCCGCCGCCCTCCGCACCGTCTCCGTCCGCCCCGTCGTCCTCGCCCCCGGCCGTCGTTGGCCCCGGCTCGGCCGCCGTGCCGTCGGTCCGCACCGGAGCCGGCTCCAGGGTGGGCGCGGGCGTGGCGGTGGGCGTCGGCTCCGACGTGAGCGTGGGCATGGGCGCCGGTGTCGGCGCGGGCTCGGGGCCCGCCGGGCCGGTCGGTGCGGACTCCTCCGCCACCGGCAGCTCCAGGGCCGTCTCCGGCTCCTCCCCCGCCAGGGCGGCCGTCAGGTCGGCCGGCAGCGGACCGGCCGCCCCGGGCGCCGGCAGGTGGTACGTCCGCAGGAAGCCCGCCACGTCCACGTCCGGGCCGCCGCTGAGCCGGTAGTGCAGGTAGGCGACCGGCGAGCCGTCCGCGGTGCGGGTGTACACCGCGCCGATCGGCACGTAGTAGCGGGACGCTCCCGGGTGCTGGGAGCGGTGCAGCCCGGCGAGCCGTTCGGCGCGGTCGCGGTCGGTCTCCGGCAGCACCCGCTGCGCCGTCAGGGCCGATATGCCGCGCACCAGCACCACCGCGGTGAACGCCACGCAGAGCACCAGCCCCACCGCGATCGACCGCCGCAGCACCGGCCGCCCGTACAGTGCGGGCCAGGACTCCGCCGGCAGGCGGTCGCCCGGTAGGTCCCTCCCGTCGTGCCGCGCTCTCCCCGCCCCCGGACGCGTTCGGTCCACCGTTCCCGCTCCCCCGTACCCGGCACTCCCTCGCGCCTCCCCGCCTTGCTCGACGTGGCGGGCGCTCCCGAAGTTCCGATCATCCCAGTCGCTCCCGGCGGCCCTGACGTCCCCTCCTCCGGTACGGGGGCGGTCCCTCCTCCGGTACGGGGGCGGTGAAGGTCACAGGGGCGCCGATTGACCCGTCCGTCGGGGGCGTGGTGGGATCTCCTGGCCCGCCGAGCGGGCTGGACCAGCGGTTTCGGGCGGAAGGACTCGGCGGATGATCGGCCTGGTGGCGGCACTTCCCTCCGGCCGTCCGCTCGCCGACGAGCTGCACGCCGCCTGGCCGGACGCCAGCACCGTGCACCGCGCCTCCGGCGGCTCCTGCTTCGGGCCGCGGGAGGCCATGGAGCTCGCGCTCTCCCGCCACACCCGGGTGGTGTGCCTGGCCCCGCTCGCCCTCGCCGTCCGGCTGCTGGTCGAGGTGCAGCCCGAGGAGTGGGGGCCCGACCGCGCCGTGGTCTGCGCCGACCCGCAGCGGCGCTGGGCGGTGCCGCTGACCTCCGGTGCCGAGGAGCTGGCCCGGGAGGTGGCCGCGGTGCTCGGCGCGACCCCCGTGCTCGGCCCGGGCCGCCCGGCCGCACCCGCTCCGCTCGACCTGCTGCACGGCCACGCCGTCCAGGTGACCGGCGGCCCGGGCGGCGAGGCCGTCCGGCAGGCCCTGCGCGAGGGCCGACCGGTCCGGCTGGAGGCCGAACTCGACCACCCGCTGCCCGCCCTGCCGCCCTCCGTCACCCCCGACGCGCCCGCGGACGCCCCGGTCCTGCGGATCACCGACCGGGCGTACCGGGACGACGTCCTGCTGGTGCAGCCCCGCACCCTGGTGGTCGGGGTCGGCGCGGGCACCGCCGCCGGGGACACCGAGGTGATCCGGCTGGTCCTGGACACCCTGGCCGCCGAGGGCTTCGCACGGAACGCCGTCGCCCGGCTGGCGACCGTCCGGGGCAAGGCCGGGCACCCGGGCGTCCGCTGGGCGGCGTTCTGCCTGGGCGTGCCGGTCGTGGAGCTGCCGGCCGAGGAGTTGGCCGGGGTGCCGGTGCCCACCCCCTCGGACGGCGTCCGGGCGGCCGTCGGCACCGCGAGCGTCGCCGAGGCGGCGGCCGTCCTGGCGGCCGACGGCGGCGAACTCCTCGTCACCAAGCGGAAGTCGGCCGCGGCCACGGTCGCCGTCGCCCGGACCGCGGTGCGCGGCCGGCTGGCGGTGGTCGGCCTCGGGCCCGGTGACCGCGACCTGCTGGTGCCGCGCGCGGTGGAGGAGCTGCGGCGCGCCTCGGTGGTGGTCGGTACGCCCGCCGCCGTCGAGCGGATCGCCGATCTGCTGCGCCCGGGCACCCGCCGGGTCACCCCCGACCCCGACGCCGCCGTCCCCGGTGACGCCGGCGACCCGACCGCCGCCGCCGTCGCACTCGCCGGGCGCGGGCAGGCCGTCTGCCTGGTCGCCGACGGGGACGGCACCCGGTACGACCCGCCGGGCGGCCGCTACGAGCTGCTGCGCGTGCCCGGCCTCCCCACCCCTGGAGCGACCCCGTGACCAGCCCCGCCCCCGAACCCGACCTGCGCCACCACGGGGACGCCGAGGTCCGCGCCGCCGGTCTCGTCGACCTCGCCGTGAACGTCCGCACCGGCACGCCCCCGGCGTGGCTGCGCACGCACCTGGCCGGCACGCTCGGCGACCTCGCCGCCTACCCGGACCCGACCGCCGCCCGGGGCGCCGTCGCCGCCCGGCACGGCCGCCCGGCGGCCGAGGTGCTGCTGACGGCGGGCGCGGCCGAGGCCTTCGTCCTGCTGGCCCGGGTGCTGACGGCCCGTCGGGCGGTGGTCGTGCACCCGCAGTTCACCGAACCGGAGGCCGCCCTGCGGGACGCCGGGCACACCGTGGAGCGGGTGCTGCTGCGGCCCGCCGACGGCTTCCGGCTCACCCCCGGCGCCGTACCGCCGGACGCCGACCTGGTGGTGGTCGGCAACCCGACCAACCCGACCTCCGTGCTGCACCCGGCCGGGGCCCTCGCCGTGCTCGCCCGCCCCGGGCGGACCCTGGTGGTGGACGAGGCGTTCATGGACGCCGTGCCGGGCGAGCCCGAGTCGCTGGCGGCCCGGCGCGACCTGCCCGGCCGGGTGGTCGTCCTGCGAAGCCTCACCAAGACCTGGGGCCTGGCCGGCCTGCGGATCGGCTACGCCCTCGGCCCGGCCCCGCTGATCGCCGAACTGGCCGCCGCCCAGCCGCTGTGGCCGGTCTCCACCCCGGCGCTGGCCGCCGCCGAGGCGTGCAGTACGGCCGCGGCCGTCGCCGAGGCGGAGGCCGCGGCCGAGGAGCTCGCCCTGCACCGCGGGTACCTGCTGAAGGGGCTGGCCGCCTTCCCGGCCGTCCGGGTGCACGGCGAACCGGCCGCCTCCTTCGTGCTGATCGAGCTGCCGGGCGCCGCCGAGGTGCGGGTCCGGCTGCGCGCGGCGGGCTTCGCCGTCCGCCGGGGCGACACCTTCCCCGGGCTGGGCGGGGACTGGCTGCGGCTGGCGGTCCGCGACGAGGCCACCACCGACCGCTTCCTGGCCGCGCTGGCCGGGGTGCTCACGCCCTGACTCCCGCCCCTCCGGCGACGGGCGCGGGGCCGGTCACGCCGCCCAGGCCCGCAGCGCCGCGAAGTCGGTGTCCCGCAGTCCGACCCCGGGGTCGACCCAGTGGGTCAGCGCCGGGCCGGGGTGGTGGTCGGCGATCCACGCGGTGTCCTGCGGGCCGAGTTCGTCGTCCACCCAGACGAAGGGCCGGCCGGCCGCCCAGTCGACCAGGTGCCGGGTCTTCCAGTGCAGCCCGTCCGGGTCCTCCCGGAACAGCTGCGGCCAGGCGATGAAGGGGAGTTCGGGCAGGCCGACGAGCGGTCCGATCCATTCGTTGGCCTGCCCCATCCAGGCCGTCGCCCACACCAGTTCGTACGGGAGGGCGAGCAGTTCCGGCCCGTGGTCGGGGTTGATCCAGAGGCGGATCGGCTTGATCGGCTCACCGGTGCGCTCGGCGTTGCGCAGCACCCAGTCCGGTCTGGCCCGGTGGGTCCCGTACCCCGTCGGCCGTCTGCGCAGCTTGGCGGCGTAGGGGTTCAGGGGTCCGTCGACGTCGAGGAGGAGGAGCGGCGTGGAGTCATGCGGCATGCCCAGCATGGTGCGGGCGACCGGGCCGGCGGGGCCAGCCCTTTTCCGGCACTTCCCCCGGGCCGCCCCGATCCGGGCCGCCCGGCCCGTCCGGGTCGCGGGGCCTGCGCGGCGGTCGGGGCTGGGCGAGCAGCACGGCGGCGATGATCACCGCGATCCCGGCCAGTTGCAGGGCCGACAGCGTCTGGTCCAGGAACAGGTAGCCGAGCAGGGTGGCGACGACCGGGCTGCCCAGGGCGAGGAAGGAGACCGCCAGGGCGGGCAGCCGGGCGATGCCGCGGAACCAGATCGCGTAGCTGAGCACGGCGCCCAGCGAGACCAGGTACCCGAAGCCCAGCAGGTTGGTGCCGGTGACGGTGCTCGGCAGCCCCTCCAGGGCGAGGGTGAAGGGCAGTGAGACGAGTCCGCCGGCGACGAGTTGCCAGCCGGTGAAGGCGAGCAGCCCGACGCCCTCGGGGCGCCCCCACCGCTTGGCGAGGGTGATGCCGCCCGCCAGGCTGGCCGCCGCGGTCAGCGCCGCCGCCACCCCGACGGCGTCGAGGGCCACCGACCCCTTGAGGACGAGCAGCGCCACCCCGCCGGCCCCGAGCAGGCAGGCGGCCACGTGCAGGGGCCGGATCCGGTCGCCGAGCAGCAGGGCGGCCAGGACCAGGACGAGCATCGGCTGCACCGCGGTGATCATCGCCGCGACGCCGCCGGGCAGCCGGTAGGCGGCCACGAAGAGCAGGAAGTTGAGCGCGCCGATGTTGAGTGTGCCGAGGGCGAGGGTGCGGCCGAGCCAGCGGCCCTTCGGCAGGGTGCGGGTGAAGGCCAGCAGGATCAGGCCGCCGGGCAGCGCCCGCACGGTGGTGGCGAGCAGCGGGCGGTCGGGCGGCAGCCACTCGGTGGTGACCAGGTAGGTGCTCCCCCAGACGGCCGGGGCGAGCGCGGTGACGCCGGAGGTGAGGAGGGGGCGGCCGTTCGTCATGCGGTGCACGCCGTCGCGCCGCGGGGCCGGTCGCCGGAGCGTCCCGGCGCCGGGCAGCACACAATAGTTTCCATGGAAGACAGATTGCTTTCCGCGGAAGGTATAGTCAAGCCATGCCCGAGGAAGCCGAGTCGACCGCCCCGCCCGAGCCGACCGCGCCCCCCGCCGCCGCGGAGCCGGCCGATGCGCTCGACCGCATCGTCGGCCAGTGGCTCCGGGAACGGCCCGATCTCGACCCCTCCCCGATCCACGTGGTCGGCCGCATCACCCGGCTGCACTGGGCGCTGGAGGAGCGGCTCTGCCAGGTCTTCGCGCAGTACGGCCTCGGCCGCGGCGAGTTCGACGTGCTCGCCACGCTGCGCCGCTCCGGCGCGCCCCACGAGCTGACCGCCGGCGAGCTGCGCGGTTCGGCGATGGTCACCTCGGGCGCGGTCACCAAGCGGGTCGACCGGCTGGAACGCGCCGGGCTGGTCGGCCGCCGGACCGCCGAGGACGACGCCCGCGGCCGGCTGATCCGCCTCACCGACCGGGGCCTGGCCCTGATCGACGGGGCCTTCGAGCACCACCTCCGCAACGAGGCCCACCTGCTCGCCGGCCTCACCGCACAGGAGCAGCACACCCTCACCGGCCTGCTGCGCAAGCTCGGCCGGACCCTCCCGCCGCACGGCCTGCCCGGGTAGCGCCCGGCCGCCCGCCCGATCCGGCCTGCCCGGGCCCCGGCCCGGCTCAGTGGCCGCCCCGGAGGTTGAGGACCACCACCCCGACGATGACCAGGGCGATCCCGAGCCACTGCAGCCGGCCCAGCGGCTCGCCGAACACCACCGCGCCGATGCCCGCCACCGCCGCCGTGCCGGCGCCGGACCAGACCGCGTACGCCACCGAGACCGGGATGTCCTTCAGCGCCCGGCCCAGCAGGAAGAAGGAGAGCGCGTAGCCGAGGCCGACGCCCAGGCTGGGCCAGAGCCTGGTGAAGCCCTCGGTGAGCTTCAGGCAGCTGGTGGCGGCGACCTCGCTGAGGATGGCGAGGGCCAGCAGCAGGTAGGCCACCGGCCGTCACCCGGCCGGGACGAGGCGGCCGAGCAGGGCGAGGTCGGCGTCGGCGAGGGTGGCCAGCAGGGTGATCCGGGGCGCGGCGGCGATCGGGGCCGGCGAGGACGGCACGGCCAGCACCGCGCAGCCCGCGGCGGAGGCGGAGGCGACCCCGGTGGGGGTGTCCTCGACGGCGACGCAGTGCGCGGGGTCGAGGCCGAGGCGGGCGGCGGCGGCCAGGTACGGGTCGGGCGCGGGCTTGGTCCGCGGGGTGTCCTCGGCGGCGAGGGTGACGGTGAACCACTCCCGGCCGATCGCGTCGAGCACCAGGTCGACGACGCGGCGCGGGGAGGCCGAGACCAGGGCGGTGGGCACCCCGGCCGCGCGGAGTTCGGCGAGCAGGTCGAGCGCGCCGGGGCGCGGCACGGTGGAGGCGGCGACCTTGGCGGCGAAGGAGTCGCCGAGCCGGGCGGCGAGTTCGTCCTCGGCGAGGCCGGTGCCGCTGACCCGGTGGAGGTGGGCGGCGGTGTGCTCGATCGCCCGGCCGAGGATCTCGGGGACGTCCTGCTCGCCGAGCACGAGGTCGAGCTCCCCGGCGAGTTCGGCGGCGGCCTGCCACCAGAGGTGTTCGGTGTCGACCAGGGTGCCGTCCATGTCGAACAGCACGGCGGCGGGGGCGGGGGTTTCAGGCATGGCGGTACCTTCGGTGGAGCCGGTGGATGGTTCGGGAGGACGTCTCAGACGCTACGCCGGTCGACCAGCACGGGCCGTTCGGGCAGGCGGAGTTCGGCCGCGGAGCCGACCGGCAGTGCGGCGGCCCGGGCGGTCGGCAGGTCGGCCTTGACCTCGGTGCCGTCGGCGAGCCGGACGGTCAGCCGGGTGACGGCGCCCAGGAAGGACGCGGCGACGACCACGGCGGCGTCCGGGTCGTCCGCGGCGGGCACCAGGGCGACGTCCTCGGGGCGGACCAGCACGTCCAGCGGTCCGTCGGCGGGCACGTCGCCGTCCACCGGGTGCCGGCGGCCCAGCACCTCGACACCGCCGGAGGCGCGCACGCAGGGGATCCGGCTCATGGTGCCGACGAACTCGGCGACGAACGCGGTGGCCGGGCGGCCGTACAGCTCGGACGGCGCGGCGCACTGCTCCAGCCGGCCGGCCCGCAGCACCGCGACCCGGTCGGCCATCGAGAGCGCCTCCTCCTGGTCGTGCGTGACGAACAGCGTGGTGATGCCCAACTCCTGCTGCAGGCGCCGGATCTCCTCGCGCAGGGTGAGCCGGACCTTGGCGTCCAGCGCGGACAGCGGCTCGTCGAGCAGCAGCACCCGCGGCTGGAGGGCGAGCGCCCGGGCGAGCGCGATGCGCTGCTGCTGGCCGCCGGACAGCTGGTGCGGGTAGCGGTCGGCGTGCTGCGGCAGGCCGACCAGCTCCAGCAGTTCCTGGGCTCGGCGGCGGCGCTCGGCCTTGCCGGTGCCGCGCATCCGCAGGCCGAAGGCGACGTTGTCGGCGGCGGTGAGGTGCGGGAAGAGGCTGTACGACTGGAAGACCATGCCGGCGTCGCGGCGGTGGGCGGGGGTGGCGGTGATGTCCTCGCCGTCCACCAGGACCTGGCCGGAGTCGTGCTGCTCGAAGCCGGCCAGGATGCGCAGCGCGGTGGTCTTGCCGCAGCCGGACGGGCCGAGCAGGGCGAGGAGTTCGCCGGGGCGGACGGTGAGGTCGAGGCCATCCAGCGCGGTGGTGGCGCCGAACGCGCGGCGCAGTGCGCGGAACTCGACGGTGGCGCCGCCGGAGCGGGCGCCGGTGGTCTTCTCGACTGCGAGGGAGGTCATGGGGGGTGTGTCCTTCTGCTGCGGCAGGCGGGGGTTCAGGGGGCGGTCTTCCGGTGCCGCTCGCGGCCGAGGTAGGCCAGCAGGAGCAGCAGCAGCCAGGTGATGAGCAGGCTGAGGATGGAGACGGCGACGGACATGTGGGCCTGGCTGTTGCCGACCGTGTAGATCCAGACCGGGAAGGGCTGGTAGCCGAGGATGGAGGCGGCGGTGAACTCGCCGAGCACCAGGGCCAGGGTGAGGAAGGAGGCGTTCAGCAGGGCGGTGCGCAGGTTGGGCAGCACGACGGTGAGGACGGCCCGCGGCCAGCTCGCGCCGCAGTTGCGGGCGGCCTCGACCAGGGTGCGGACGTCGACGGCGCGCAGGCCGGCGTCCAGGGCGCGGTAGGCGAGCGGCAGGGCCATCAGCACGTACGCGATCACGAGGACCAGCGGGAAGTCCGGGTCCTGGACGAACACGAAGGTCTGGAAGAACGGCGTTTCCATCAGGTAGTCCGGGCCCCAGCGCAGGACGCCGATCAGGCCGGCGGTCAGCGCGACCGGCGGGACGACCAGCGGCAGGGTGCAGAGCACGTCGATGACGGGCCGCAGCCGGGGCGCGCCGAGGCGCACGGCGATCAGCGCGGGCACCAGCAGCAGGAGCAGCACCAGGACGGTGACCACGGCGAGCCGCAGGGTGAGCCAGAGGCTGTCGAGGAAGCCGGGGGCGCCGAGCAGGCCGGTGTACGCCTCCAGCGAGTAGCCGTCGGGCTCGTCGATCGAGAAGTACGCGGCGGCGGCGAGCGGGACGAGGAAGTAGACGGCGGCGACCAGCAGGACGGCGCCGCGCCAGTACCGCGGCCGGGGGCGGGCGGGGCGGGCCGCCCGGGCGCGGCCGGCGGCAGGGGCGGTGGGGGTCAGCTGAGCCATCGGGCGCTCCGGCGCTGGAGGGGCAGGTACACGGCCATCACGAGCACCGCGACGACGATCATGTTGAGGCTGAGGGCGAGGGCGAGGTTGCCCTGACCGACCAGGACGTTGCCGGAGAGCGCGTCGGCGATCGAGCGGCTGACCAGCGGCACGGTCGCGCCGACCATGGCGGCGGCGGTGGCGTACGCGGCGAAGGCGCTGCCGAAGAGCAGCACGAAGCCGCCGAGCAGCGAGGGCAGCAGGATCGGCAGCGCGACGTACCGCCAGTACTGGTACGTGGTGGCCCGGTTGTTGTGCGCGGCCTCGCGCCACTGGACCCGCAGGCCGTCGAGGGCCGGGGTGATGGTGAGGACCATCAGCGGGATCAGGAAGTACAGGTAGACGATGGTGAGGCCGGTGAAGGAGTAGAGGGTCCAGCCGTGGTCGGTGAGGTTCAGCAGCTGGGTGACCTCGCCGGCGTTGCCGAGGGTCGCGACGAAGGCGAAGGCCAGCGGCAGTCCGCCGAAGTTGGCGAGCACGCCGGAGGCGGTCAGCACGGCCTGCCGCAGCGCGGTGAAGCGGGAGGTCACCACGGCCTGGGCGATCGGCAGGCCGATCAGCACCGACAGCAGGGCGGTCAGCGCCGACAGCTTCAGGCTGCTGACCATGGCCGTCCAGTAGGCGCCCTGGACGGAGTCGGTGACGTTGTCGAGGGTGAACTGCCCGGCGCCGCTCTCGGCGTCGCTGGACGCGGTGAACGCGCCGATCACGATGGCGACGGCGGGCAGGCCGAAGCCGATCAGGAAGAACAGGAACAGCGGGAGGGTGGCGAGCCAGGAGGCGCCGCCGCGGCGCGGGCGCGGACGCCTGCGCGGGGTGCCGGGGGTGGCGGTGGCGGACGCCCCCGCGCCGCCACCGGGGGAGGTGGCGGCGGGGGTGGTCGGCACCGGGGTGGGAGCCGTGGTCATGAGGTGGGTTCAGCCCGTTCGCAGTGGGGAGGGGTGGCGGCGGTTCAGCCGGCGATGGCCTTGGTCCAGTTCTCGGTGACGACCTTCTTGGCCGCGTTGATCTGCTCCACGGTCGGGAAGGTGGTGAACGGCTTCTCGACGGCGGGCAGCTTGGCCGCGGCGGCGGCGTCCAGGGTGCCCTCCTTCTTCAGCGCCTCGAAGGTGGCGGGGGTGGCGTAGCCGCCGAGGAAGAGGTTCTGGCCCTCGGCGCTGAAGAGGTACTCCTGCCACAGGCGGGCGGCGGCCGGGTGCGGGGCCCACTTGTTGACGCCCTGGTTGTAGAACTGGGCGTAGCTGCCGTCGGCCGGGATGGAGACCTTCCAGTCGACGCCCTTGTCCTTGAACTGGTCGCTGTAGCCCGCGTTCAGGTAGGACCAGTCGATCGAGATCGGGGTCTCGCCCTTCTCGATGGTCGCCGGGGTGGACTCGACGGGGTTGAAGTTGCCGATCTGCTTCAGCTTGCCGAAGAAGTCGATGCCGGGCTGGACGTTGTCCAGCGAGCCGCCGTTGGCGAGGGCCGCCGCGTAGACGCCGCCGAAGGCGGAGCCGGACTTCGTCGGGTTGCCGTTCAGCGCGACCTGGCCCTTGTACTCGGGCTTGAGCAGGTCGGCGAAGGTCTTCGGGCAGTTGGCGATCTTCTTGGCGTCGCAGCCGATGGAGATGTAGCCGCCGTAGTCGTTGACGCGGGCGCCGCTCGGGTCCTTCATGGTCTCCGGCACCTTCTCGAAGGTGGCGACCTTGTAGGGGGCGAGCAGGCCGTCCTTGACGGCCTGGATGGCGAAGGCGCTGCCGAGGTCGACGACGTCGGGGGCGCGGTCCTGGCCCTTGCGGGAGTTGATCGCGTTGATCTCGTCCTGGCTGGAGCCGTCCGGGTTCTCCTCCTCGACCTCGATGCCGTACTTGGCCTTGAAGCCGTCGATGATCCTGCCGTAGTTCGCCCAGTCCCGGGGCAGCGTGATGACGTGCAGCTTGCCCTCCTTCTTGGCGGCGGCGATCAGGCCGTCCATGCCCCCGAAGTCGGCGGCGGAGGTGGCCGTCTTCGCGTCCTTGGCACCGCCCTTGGCGGCGTCGCCGGACTTCGCGGCGGAGCCCGCGGAGCCGCAGGCGGTGAGGGAGAGCGCGGCGGCGGTCAGGACGGCCGCGAAGGCGGCGGCACGGGCGCGGTGCACGGTCACTGGTCAGTCTCCAGATCGGGGCGTACAGCAAGGGGGGTTCGGGGGGTGTCCGGGCGCAGGGGTCGCGGGAGTGAGCCGAGTTGACTAGCCAACTTCGCCCGGTGCGGCACCAGTACGCCCGAACCCGGTGACGGGAAGGTGAACGGTCGGCCCAGAACCGGGGTCGGCTGCGGGAACGGTCGAATCCACCGCCCTGCGGGCCCCGCGCCGGGTGCGATGCTTCGGATGCGCAGCGGGATACGCTCGGGCCGTCCGCGCCGGTACGGCTGCGCAGGACACCGCCCCAGGAGGGACCTTGACAGACGTGGCACTCGAACCGGAGCACCCCGCGGCGGCCGGACCGGAACCCGCGCCGGCCGGCGGAGCGCTCTACCGCAGGGTCGCCGCCGACCTCCGCGAGGCCATCGCCGGCGGCGCGTACGGCGAGGCCGGCCGGCTGCCCGCCGAGGGGGCGCTCGCCGAGCAGTACGGCGTCTCCCGCGGCACCGTCCGCCAGGCGCTCGCCGTCCTGCGCTCCGACGGGCTGGTCACCTCCCGGCGCGGCACCCGCCGGGTCGTCCTCGGCACCGCCCGGGTGCAGAGCTTCTCCGAACTCCTCAGCTTCACCCACTGGGCCCGCTCGATGGGCGAGGAACCCGGCGGCATCCTCGACTCGCTGGTCCGCCGCCCCGCCGACGCCGCCGAACGCGAGCAGCTGCGCCTGGAGCCCGGCACCGAGGTGTACGCGACGGTCCGGCTGCGCACCCTCTCCGGCACCCCGGTGATGGTCGAGCGCACCGTCTACCCGCCCCGGGTCGGCGAGATCGTCGCCCAGCTGCCCACCGACGTCGTCTCGCACACCGAAGTGCTGCGCGAGCACGGCATCCTGTTCACCGACGCCGACCACACCATCGACGTGGTCACCGCCAACGCCGAGGACGCCCGGCTGCTCGGCTGCCGCCGCGGCAGCCCGCTGCTGCGCGAGCGCCGCCGCACCACCGACCCGACGGGCACCCCGGTGGAGTGGTCCCAGGACCGCTACCTGCCGGGCACGGTGGCGTTCAGCGTGCACAACTCGCTCGCCACGTCGGCCCTCTCCCGGCACGCCCGGGAGCAGGACTAGGGCGTCTCGACGGGGGCTCAGCCCATCAGCGCCGCCAGCAGCGGGCGGAAGTGCGCGAAGTCCGGGGTCCGCGCGTCCGCGTCCTTGGCCCGCTCGTCCCAGCGGCGGACCGCCACCGCGTCGGCCGCCCCCGGCAGGGCGGCGAAGGCCGCGGCCTGCTCCGCCGTCATCGGGCCGCCCTGCACCCCGAGGGTGTACTCGGAGGCCTCCGACAGGCCGGCCCGGTAGGCCGCTTCGACCGCGCAGAGGTAGCGCTTGGCGGCCACGTGCAGCCGCACCGGCCCGGTGACCTCCGGGCCGAACCACTGCGCCAGCCAGTCCGCGCCGGTGTCGCTGTGGTGGTTGTCCCGGCCCTGCATGAGGTCCCGCCCGTGCAGGGCGCCGCGGAAGTGGCCCACGTCGTGCAGCAGCGCGGCGGCGACCAGGTGCGGCGGCGCGCCCGCCGCCTCGGCCAGCGCCCCGGCCTGCAGCATGTGTGCGGCCATGGTGACCGCCTCGCCCAGGTACTCCCCGGCGCCCTCGCCGGCGAACAGGCCGGCCAGGGTGTCGAGGGCGGCCTCCCGGCGCTCCAGCACGGCGAGCGTCGACGACAGTCCGTCCAGGTCGGCGTAGCAGCCCTGGAGGTGGCGCGCGCCGTCCTGGGCGAAGGCCGTCCGGGCGTGCAGCAGGCGGACGTTGTCGAACACCAGGCAGTCGCCCGGGTCGAGCCGGAAGTCCAGCCGCAGCTCCGGGCGCAGGGTGATCCCGGCGAAGCGGCGGTACGCCGCGTAGAACTCCTCCAGCTCCGCGGCCGAGCCGCGCAGGGTGCCGATCGACCGGTTGTTGAGGCGCACCTCGCGGATCCGCCCGAGCCCGTCCACCCCGATCAGCGGGCGGTCGGCTCGCAGTTCGGTGCCCCGGTCGCGGAAGACGAACGGCACCGGCGTCCGGGTGAGCACCGCGAACGCCTCCGGGGCCTGCGCACGCAGCAGGGCCGCCGCCCGGAAGCCGTCCACCAGCCCGGAGTCGCCGCCGGTCGCGGAGTTCTCCAGACAGTGCAGCAGTTGCAGGGTCGGGACGGGGTCGCGGTAGGGGTTGTCGGTGTGCGGGGCGATGGCTGTGCTGGTGAAGGCCAGGTTGTTCGGGTCCGGCTCGATCCGGACGTCGAACAGCTCGCCGTAGTTGGTCACCCGCACGTACCCGAAGGTGCGGGCGACCTCCAGCACCGCGCGTTCCGCCACCGGCACCCCGCGCAGCACCGCGAAGCCGCGGCTGCGCACCGCCCGCAGCACCGCCGCCCGTTCGGCCGGGTCGGCCAGGTAGGCCGCCCACTCGGCCTCCGGCGGGCCGGCCGCGAAGTCGGCCGCCTCCCAGAGCAGTTTGTCCGCCTCGGTGCGCCCGTCCCCCTCCCCCGCCGCCGCGAGCCGGTCGGCCGGGTACCGCGACCGGTGCCCGTCCGACCAGCGGACCGTCAGCCACCCGTCCGCCTCGTGCTGCTCCGCGATGGCCAGGCCGGGCGGCAGGTCGGTGATCTGGAACAGCTTCTGCCCGTTCCGCGGATCCCGGCACTCCGTGCACGGGCAGTTGTCGCGCAACCAGTACGGGGACAGTTCCGACATGGCCTCTCCTCCTGAAGTCCCGCAAAGTTGTACAGCCAACTTTGCCTCTTCAGGAGCCTCCCGCCCCCCGGTGTTCCCCCGGTGCCCAGCGGGTGAACGACTCCCGAACACTCCCGGGGAGGGCGGTGGACGGCACCCGGGTCGGACCGGGCCTACCCGACCGACGCCGTCCAGGCCGTGTCGGCGGCGGCCAGGGCCCCGGCGGGGTCGGTACCGAGGGCGGCGGCGAGGCCGGTGAGGACGGCGGCGACGGTGGTGCGGGCGGCGGCCGGGCCGTAGTGGTTGACGCGGAGCATGGTGGCGGCGAGCGGGCCGCCGCCGGGCTGGACGGGGAGCGCCGGGTCGAGCCGGGCGGCGAGTTCGGCGGCGTGCAGGCCCGGCGGGGTGCGCAGGGTGGTCGCCACCGGGGCCGCGTGCCCGTCGTGCACCACGAAGGGGGTGAGCGTGCCGAGGGCGCGGACCCCGGCCCGGGTGGCCGCGGCGGCGGCCCGGTGGCGGGCGATGACCGCCGGCAGGCCGTCCGCGGCGATCCGGTCGAGGCAGGCGTCGAGCGCGAGCATCTCCAACTGGGCGGGCGCGTGCGGCAGTGCCGTCCGCCCGGCGTCCGTCCAGCGCTCCTTCCAGTCCAGCAGCGAGAGGTACGACCGGCGCGGCGCGGCCGGGTTGGCGGCGATCCGCTGCCAGTCGCGCGCGGAGACCGAGACCGCCGAGACGCCGGCCGGGCCGCCCATCGCCTTCTGCCCGCCGATGACGCAGAGGTCGACGCCCCAGGCGTCGGTGAGCAGCGGTTCGGCGGCCACCGAGGCGACGGCGTCGAGCATCAGCAGCGCGCCGTGGTCGCGCACGACGACGGCGATCTCCGCGACCGGGTTGGTGTTGCCGGTGGCGGCCTCGGCGTGGACCAGGGAGACGAAGTCGATCTCCGGGTGGGCCCGCAGCGCTCCGGCGACCTGCTCGGCGGTG
Organism: Kitasatospora sp. NPDC054939; assembly: GCF_053610105.1. Classification (NCBI taxonomy): domain Bacteria; kingdom Bacillati; phylum Actinomycetota; class Actinomycetes; order Kitasatosporales; family Streptomycetaceae; genus Kitasatospora; species Kitasatospora sp. NPDC054939. Next base: position 51,758 of record NZ_JBSGXP010000042.1, read on the forward strand.
ACCGCACTGTCGAACGGCACGGCCAGGTCGACGACCTCGGCACCGCAGGAGCGCAGCCAGCCGCCGAAGGTCTGCCCGTACGGGCCGGTGACGACGTTGAGCGCGGTGGAGCCGGGGTGGACGGCGCCCCGGATGGCGGCCTCCAGCGGCAGCAGCGCCTCGCCCTGGGTGACGACGACGTCGGCGGTGGTGTGCAGCAGCGCGGCCACCCGGTCCTCGATGGCCGCGAAGCGGGCGGCGGTGAGCGGGGGCAGGTCGAGGAAGGGGCTCACGGTGCGGTCGGCCTTTCACACGGGGAGTACGGGTGCGAACGGGGACGAGTCTGCCGCATTCGCACCGGTTACAGGACATTCCGGCGTCGGTAGAGTGCGGCCATGAGCGATGGCGCGGTGCTGCACGTCAGGGGTCGGGTACTGGTCGGGCCGGAGGACGTCCGGGACGAGCTCTGGGTGGTCGACGGCCGGGTGACCTTCACCCGCCCGGCCGCGCCGGACGTCCGCACGGTGACCGGCTGGGTGCTGCCCGGCCTGGTCGACGCGCACTGCCACGTGGGCCTGGACGCGCACGGCGCGGTGGACGCGGCGACCAGCGAGAAGCAGGCGCTCACCGACCGCGACGCGGGCACCCTGCTGATCCGCGACGCCGGTTCGGCCGCCGACACCCGCTGGATCGACGACCGCGAGGACCTGCCCCGGATCGTCCGGGCCGGCCGGCACATCGCCCGCACCCGCCGCTACATCCGCAACTACGCGCACGAGATCGAGCCGGGGGACCTCACCGCGTACGTCCGGGCCGAGGCCCGGCGGGGCGACGGCTGGGTGAAGCTGGTCGGCGACTGGATCGACCGGGAGCGCGGCGACCTCGCCGCCTGCTGGCCGGGCGACGCACTGGCGGAGGCGATCGCGGCGGCGCACGAGGAGGGCGCCCGGGTGACCGCGCACTGCTTCGCCGCCGAGTCGCTGCCGGACCTGCTGGCGGCCGGGATCGACTGCGTGGAGCACGCGACCGGGCTGACCGAGGAGCTGATCCCGGCGTTCGCCGAGCGCGGGGTGGCGATCGTCCCGACGCTGGTGAACATCGCCACCTTCCCCGCACTGGCGGCGGGCGGCGAGGGCAGGTTCCCGAACTGGGCCGCGCACATGCGCCGGCTGCACGAGCGCCGCTACGACACGGTGGGCGCGGCGCACGACGCGGGCGTCCCCGTCTACGTCGGCACCGACGCCGGCGGCTCGATCGCGCACGGCCTGGTGGCGGACGAGGTGGCCGAGCTGGTGAAGGCCGGCCTGACGCCCTCCGAGGCGCTGGCGGCGGCGAGTTGGGACGCCCGCGCCTGGCTGGGCCGACCGGGTCTGACCGAGGGCGCGCCGGCCGACTTCGTGGTGTACGCGGAGGATCCGCGGGCGGACGTCCGGGTGCTTGCGGACCCCCGGCTGGTGGTGCTGAGGGGTCGTCCGGTCGGGTGAGGAGGGCCGCGGGCCTGCGACGTGGACGGACTGTCGGAGGGGGCCGATAGGGTGACACCCATGGCACCGCGTCCACTGAACGAGATCGTCGAGCCCGGCTGGGCCGCCGCCCTGGAGCCGGTCGCCGGCCGCATCGCCGCGATGGGCGACTTCCTGCGCGCCGAGATCGCCGCCGGCCGTACCTACCTGCCCGCCGGGGCGAACGTGCTGCGCGCGTTCCAACAGCCCCTCGCCGACGTCCGGGTCCTGATCGTCGGGCAGGACCCGTACCCGACGCCCGGTCACGCCGTCGGCCTGAGCTTCTCGGTGGCGCCGGACGTCCGGCCGATCCCGCCCAGCCTGGTCAACATCTTCCGCGAGTACGGCACCGACCTCGGCCTGCCGCAGCCCTCCAACGGGGACCTCACCCCGTGGACCGAGCAGGGCGTGCTGCTGCTGAACCGGGCCCTGACCACCACCCCGCGCAAGCCCGGGGGCCACAAGGGCAAGGGCTGGGAGGCGGTCACCGAGCAGGCGATACGCGCGCTGGTGGCGCGCGGCGGCCCGCTGGTGGCGATCCTCTGGGGCAGCGACGCCCGCAACCTGCGCCCCCTGCTGGGGAACGTCCCCACGGTCGAGTCGGTCCACCCGAGCCCGATGTCGGCGGACCGCGGCTTCTTCGGCTCGCGCCCGTTCAGCCGGGCGAACGAGCTCCTGGTGCAGCAGGGTGCGCAGCCGGTGAACTGGCAGCTGCCGTAGCCGGACGGACAGGCCCGGTACGGCGGGAGGCCTCCATCGGTCAGCCCCGAACGTCAACCTCACCCGTACGGGTGAAATGACGTTCAGTGTTACTCATGTGACGGATTGTTCGAGAAGACTGGCGCGCTCCACCGCTCGACCAGACCCGGGATCCCGCCATGCCTTCTCGCCGGACCATGTCCAGCCGAATCGTTTCCGCCTCCGCCGCCACGGCGGTCTGTGCACTGCTCACCGCCCCACCTGCGGTCGCCGACGGGCCCGCCCCGGCGCCGACCGGCCGGGCGAGCGCCGTGACCGCCGAGCTCGACCTCGCCGTCAGCCTGCTCGACAGGGCCGTGGAGGTCCCGGTGAAGGTCTCCCTCAACCGGGTGGAGACCCCGCAGCAGCGCACCGGCGCGATCCTCACCGCCACCGTGGACGGCGTCGACCAGCGCGGCCCGGTCACCCTGGTCAAGGCCGACGCGGGCAGCTCCACCACCCGTTCGGACGCCACCGGCACCGCCGCCTCCGTCCGGCTGGTCAACGCCGACGTGCGCGCCCCCGGCCTGCCGCTCACCACCCTGCTCGGCCTGGAGGCGATGAGCGCGGAGGCCACCTGCCCGGTGGACGGCGCGCCCACCGCCCAGGTCACCGCGCCCGCGAAGCTGACCGTGCTCGGCAAGCCGGTCACCGTCGGGCTGTACGGGCCGACCAAGGTGGACGTCCCGGCGGTGGGCAGCGTGTCGGTGGAGCTCTCCAAGCGCAGCACCACCTCCAGTACGGCCGCCGCCTCGGCGCTGGAGGTGCAGGTGGAGGTGAACCCGCTCAACCTGAACGTCGCCAAGGTGTCGGGCCGGATCACGGTGGCCTCGGTCAGCTGCGAGAAGCCCGCCGCCCCGCCGGCCCCGACCGGCACCCCCGCGCCCGCGCCGGGCACGGGGGTGCCGAGCACCCCGCCCGCCGTCCGCCCCGCCGCCGACCCGGCCACCGGGGCCGCCCGGCCCGGCCCGCAGGCCGGCGGCGGTGGGGGGGCCCCTGCCGCCCCCCGGCGCAGCGGGGGCACCGCGGCCCGCGCCCCCGC